>CAJPFZ010000510.1 GCA_905339355.1 Burkholderiaceae bacterium | reverse complement strand
CTCAGGCCCATCCACGGGAACAGGCGGCCGAAGCCGTCGGCGGCGGCCTTCTGGCTCGTTCGCATCGCCATGCGGACCCAGACCTCGTTGAGTTCATCGAGCTGGGCGGGCAGCGGCGCAAGCGGGCCGTGGGCGGAGTTGAGGCCCGGGTACTCGACGAACAGCTCATCGTGCGGTATGCGCTTCTCGGCGAGCTGCGACTTCACGATGGCCACGGCCGCCTGCGCCTTGCTCCATGCATCGGGCCAGCTGAAACCCCAGGTGACTTCGGCCTTGTAGCCGTCGTGGAAGCCCGCCACCACCTTCAGGCGCTCGGGCCGTGGCCGGCCGAGCGCGCCGGCGAGACGCACGCGGTCGCCGCCGAGGTCTTCTAGCCGCAGGCTGCTCATGTCGAGCACGACGTCGGGCGAAAGGTAGGCGTGCGGATCGTGCACCTCGTACAGCAGTTGCTGGCGCACGGTGTCGAAGTTGACGCGCCCGCCGGTGCCGCTCGCCTTGGTGATGATCGCGCTGCCGTCTTCGCCCACTTCGGCGATCGGGTAGCCGATGTGCGCCAGGTCGGGGATGGCCCGCCAGGCGCCGAGGCTGCCGAAGTTGCCGCCGCTGCCCTGGCCCGAGCACTCGAGCAGGTGGCCTACGCACAACCCCTGCGCGAGGCGGTTCAGCTCATCGGCGCTCGCCGCATCTTCGAGCTTCCAGCCGAACTCGTGCACCAGCGGCGCGAGGAACAGCGCCGCGTCGGCCACGCGCCCGGTGATGACGATGTCAGCGCCGCGCGCGAGCGCGTCGACGATCGGCCGCGCGCCGAGATAGGCGTTGGCGAAGACGAGTCGTTCGCGCACTTCGCTCACGCGGCGCGCGTTGAACAGATGCGCGAACTGCGCGTCGGGCGCGAGCAGATGGGCCAGCACATCGTCGCCGGTGACGACCGCGATGCTCGCTTTCCATCCCTTTGTCGCGAAGGCGACACGCAAGGCGGCGGCTGCTCCGGCAGGATGCAGCCCGCCGGCGTTGCAGATGAACTTGACGCCGTGTTCTCGCATCAGCGGCCACAGCCGCGCGAGCAGGGGCAACACGTCACGAGCGTAGCCCAGCGACGGGTCCCGCTGGCGGTCCTTCTGCAGGATCGCCAGCGTCAACTCCGACAGGTGGTCGCTTGCGATGTACTGCACGCCGCCGCGTTCGATGCTGGCGGCCACCGGCTCCCATGAATCGCCGTAGAAGCCGAGGCCCGAACCGATTCGAATCGTCTTCGTCATGGTGTGATTTCCTGTGATGGCCCCTGCTGTCGCAACCCCGGAACAACCACTAGCGAATTGCAAGAACACGCGAGTAAGAATCCGCAACCAAAAGGAAAGGAGACAAGCGTGCAGTTTCTCCAGCTGATCATCAGCGGGGTGGCTCAAGGCTGCATCTACGGCCTCATTGCGCTTGGCTTCGTCCTCATCTACAAGGCCACCGAAACGGTGAGCTTCGCACAAGGCGAGCTGATGATGCTCGGCGCCTTCGGCGGGCTGGCCTGCATGACCTTCCTCGGCTTTCCGTTCTGGCTGGCTGTGCTGTCGGCGATCGGCGCGATGGCGCTGTTCGGCATGGGTCTGGAGCGCATCGTGATCCGGCCGATCCTCGGTCAGCCCGCGTTCTCGATCGTGATGCTCACGATCGGCATCGGCTACGTCGCGCGCGGCGCGATCACGATGGTGCCCGTCATCGGCACCGAGACCCACACGCTGCCGGTGCCGTACAAGGACCAGGCCTGGAACGTCGGCGCGCTGGTGCTCAACGTCGAGCAGATGGTGGTGATCGCGAGCACCGCGGCGTTGAGCCTCCTGCTGTTCGCGATGTTCAAGTACAGCAAGCTCGGCATCGCGATGCAGGCCTCGTCGCAGAACCAGCTCGCGGCCTACTACATGGGCATCCCCGTGAAGCGGCTGAACGGACTGGTGTGGGGGCTTGCGGCCGCGGTCGCGGCCATCGCCGGCCTGCTGCTCGCGCCGATCACCTTCGTGCACGCCAACATGGGCTTCATCGGGCTGAAGGCGTTTCCGGCCGCGGTGGTGGGCGGCTTCGGCAGCCTGCCGGGGGCCATCGTCGGCGGGCTGATCATCGGCGTGGTGGAGTCGCTGTCGGGCTTCTACCTGCCCGACGGCTTCAAGGACACGGCCGCCTACATCGTGGTGCTGCTAATGCTCGTGGTGAAGCCGAACGGCCTGTTTGGCGAACGGCTGCGCAAGAAAGTCTGAGGGCCGCCGCACATGCGCTTCATCTTCAAGACCGACTACGCGCAGGACATCCGGCTTGCCAAGCACGGCGGGCAGGTGTTCTGGTATTCGGGGCTGCTGGTTGCGCTGCTGATGGCGCCCTGGGTCATCAGCGAGTATTGGCTGGCGCAGCTGACCTTCATCCTGATCTATTCGATCGTCGGCCTGGGGCTGATGCTGCTGGCCGGCTTCACCGGGCTGTTCTCGATCGGCCACGCGGCCTTTCTCGGCGTGGGCGCCTACACGCAGGCGGTGCTCACCAACGCCGGCGTGCCGTTCCCGATTGCGCTCCTGTGCGCCGGCGGGCTCTCGGCGGCGGTGGGCATGGTCGTCGGCCTGCCCGCGCTGCGCGTGAAGGGCATCTACCTTGGGATCGCGACGCTGTCGTTCGGCTTCATCGTCGAAGAGGTGTTCGCGCGCTGGGACAGCGTGACCGGCGGCAACGCGGGCAAGCACGTGCAGGCCCCCGACATCTTCGGCTGGACGCTCGACAGCGGCGAGGAGTTCTACTTCCTCTGCGTGGTCATCGCCGTGGCGGCCACGCTGTTCATCCTCAATCTGCTGCGCTCGCCGACGGGGCGCGCGTTCGTCGCGATCCGCGACTCCGAGGTGTCAGCGCAGAGCATGGGCATCCACCTGGCGCGCTACAAAACGATGTCGTTCGCGATTTCGGCGGCGCTCGCCGGTGTCGGCGGCGCCCTCTATGCGCACAAGCTGCAGTTCATCGCGCCGGATCAGTTCAACATCCTGCAGTCGATCGACCTGCTGCTGATGGTGGTGATCGGCGGGCTCGGCTCGGTGCACGGCGCCTTCCTCGGCGCGATCTTCCTGATCAGCATGCCGCAGGTGATCTCGCTGGGCAAAGACTATCTGCCCGATGTGGTGGGCCAGGCGCCGGGTCTGCAAGGCCTGGTGTACGGGTTGGTCCTGATCGCCTTCGTGCTGTTCGAACCGTTGGGGCTGTATGGCCGCTGGCTCAAGGTGCGCACCTACCTGCAGATCTTCCCGTTCTACCGGCGCGGCATGTTCAAGCGGCAGAAGAGTTTTCAGAAGTCGGAGCGTTTGAGATGAGCGATTCGACGACCCCCGGCCAATCGGTCCTCTTGTCCGCCAAGAATCTCAGCGTGCGCTTCGGCGGCGTGCTGGCGGTCAACAAAGTCAGCTTCGACGTCCGGCGAGGCGAGGTGTTCACGCTGATCGGTCCCAACGGGGCCGGCAAGACGACGGTGTTCAACCTCATCAGCCGCATCTACGTGCCCACCGAAGGCGAGATCAGCTTCGAGGGCCAGCAGCTGTCCAAGGTGGCGCCGCACGACGTGGCGCGGCTGGGCATTGCGCGCACCTTCCAGAACATCGAGCTGTTCGAACATGCCACGGTGCTGCAGAACCTGCTGATCGGGCGCCACACGCACCGCGAGACGGGCTTGTGGAGCGATCTCTTCTTCAGCAAGAAGACGCGCACCGCCGAGCTGGCCGCGCGTGAGAAGGTGGAGCAGGTGATCGAGCTGCTCGACCTGCAGCATTACCGCGAGTCGCTGGTGGCCGGGCTGCCCTACGGCGTGCGCAAGGTGGTGGAGCTCGCGCGTGCGCTGTGCACCGAACCCAAGCTGCTGCTGCTAGACGAACCGTCGTCCGGTCTGAACACCGAGGAAACCGACGACATGGTGTTCTGGATTCGCGACATCCAGCATGAGCTCGGCGTCACGGTGCTGATGGTCGAGCACGACATGAGCCTCGTCTCCAAGGTGTCGGACCGCGTGCTCGCGATGAACCAGGGCGAGATGCTGGCGCTCGGCACCCCGCAGGAAGTGCAGGCGCACCCGGGCGTGATCGAGGCCTATCTCGGGTCGGTGGGCGACATGTCGAACCTGCGGAGGGCGGCATGACACTTTGCTCCTTTAGCACTGAGCCTGTCGAAGTGCCCGTACATCCCGAGCCTGTCGAAGGGATTGAGCTTGTCGAAGTGCCACGGCAATTCGCGCAGGCTTCGACAGGCTCAGCCCGAACGGGTCGAGATGTGCGAATGAAAACGGTGTTGTGCTGTGGAGTGCCCGCATGACCGAGATGCTCAAGCTGCTCAACGTCGAGAGCGCCTACGGCCCCATCAAGGCGATTCGCGGCGTGAGCCTGAAGGTGCGGCAGGGCGAGATCGCCACCGTGCTCGGCTCCAACGGCGCGGGCAAGACGACGATCCTCAAGACCATCTCCGGCATCATCGATCCGCGCAAGGGCAGCATCGAATTCAAGGGCCAGGACATCACCGCGCGCGACCCGGCGCAGATCGTGCAGCTGGGGCTGAGCCACGTGCCCGAGGGGCGCGAGGTGTTCCCGCTGCTGTCGGTGCGCGACAACCTGCTGATGGGCGCTTACACCCGCCGCGACCGCGACGCCATTGCACACGACATGGAAACGGTGTTCGGCTACTTTCCCATCCTGCGCGAGCGGGCGGCGCAGGACGCCGGCCTGCTCTCGGGCGGGCAGCAGCAGATGCTTGCCATCAGCCGCGCGCTGATGGCTGCGCCCCAGCTGATGCTGCTCGACGAACCGAGCCTCGGTCTCAGCCCCAAGCTCACCAAGGAGATCTTCGAGATCGTCGTGCGCATCAACCGCGAGCGCGGCAC
>CAJPFZ010000509.1 GCA_905339355.1 Burkholderiaceae bacterium | reverse complement strand
CCAGATCTGCACGTTCAGCGGCGCATCGAAACTCTCCACCGCGCGGCGGATCGCCTTGCCCAGCGACAGGCAGCGCCGCCCCGACGGCACCGGGTACTGAACGACGTTGACCGCGAACGGGATCACCGGGCACGGCCACGCTTGCGGCTGCCCGCACATCAACGACAGCGGCACCGTCAGGCCGTGGTCCACGTCCATGCGGTTGACGATGGTGAGGTCGAAGTCCTGCTGGATGACCGACTGCGCGATGTGGGCGGCCAGCTCGGGATGCCCCTTCACCACCGGCACCGGGCGCGGGCCCCAGCCTTCGTCGGCGGGCTGGAACTGTGCGGCGCAGCCGATCGCGAAGGTCGGGATGATGTCGAGGCTGAACGCGCTCGCATGGTCGTTGTAGACGAGGAAGATCACGTCCGGCTTCTGGTCCTTCAGCCATTGCTTGCCGAACTCGTAGCCTGCGAAGACCGGCTGCCAGTAGGGCTCGTTCGTCTTGCCGAGGTCCAGCGCGGCGCCGATCGCCGGGACGTGGGAGGTGTAGACGGATGCGGTGATGCGTGCCATCTCAGCCCCCCGCCTTGCGACCGGCCGCGCCCTGCGGCTGGCGGTGCGCCTGCGCGTCGCCGTCCTCGCCGACAACGCGGTTACCTTGGGCCGAGCGGCCGCCCTTGATCATCATGTCGCGGTATTCCTCTTCGGTCATGCCTGTCATGCTGCCGGCCATCTGCTGGAAGCTGCGACCGTCAGTGGCACCGATCTTGGCCAGGAAGTAGATGTTGCCGCCCAGCGCGATGCAGCGGTTCAGGTCGCGGGCCAACACCGCCTGCTTCTGCTCTTCGGTCATCGGCCATTCATCCAGGTAGGCGCGCTCGTCGGCCTTGAAGCGCGAGCGGTTGGCTTCCTTCATCAGCGACATGCAGAACTGGTTCAGCCAATAGCCCTTGCGGGACTGTTCGGCGTCGAAGATCGTCGTGCCAGGGATGTCGAGATAGGGTTTGTCGAGAGCCATGGTCAGGCCGCCTCCTCGGGCCAGTACAGGCGCATCGGGTTGTCCACCAGCAGCTTGCGCTGCAGCGCGGCGGTCGGCGCGATGTGCGGGATGAAGTCCACCAGCAGCCCGTCGTCGGGCATGTGGCCCTTGAGATTGGGATGCGGCCAGTCGGTGCCCCACAGCACGCGATCGGGGAAGGTCTCGACGATGCGGCGCGCGAAGGGCACCACGTCGCGGTAGGGCGCGCGCTCGCCATCGAGCGCGGGCGGGCCGCTCACCGACAGCCGCTCCGGACAGCTCACCTTGCTCCACACGTTGAGGTGCTCGTGCATGAAACGCTGGAACAGCGCGAACTCCGGGCCGTCGACCGGCTTCGTCACGTCGGGCCGGCCCATGTGATCGACGACGACCGTGGTGGGCAACGCGGTGAAGAAGCTCCACAGCTCGGGCAGGTCGGCAGCCTCGAAGTAGACGACCACGTGCCAGCCGAGGCCGGCGATGCGCCCGGCGATCTCCATCAGCTCCTCGCGCGGCGTGAAGTCCACCAGGCGCTTGACGAAGTTGAAGCGCACGCCGCGCACGCCGGCCGCGTGCAGTTCAAGCAGCTGCGCGTCGGTGACGCCGCGGCGCACCGTGGCCACGCCGCGCGCCTTGCCGCCGGAGGCGCGGCAGGCGTCGGCCAGTGCGCGGTTGTCGGCGCCGTGGCAGGTGGCCTGCACGATCACGTTGCGCGAAAAGCCGAGGTGGTCGCGCAGCGCGAACAGCTGCCGCTTGCCCGCGTCGCACGGCGTGTACTTGCGTTCGGGCGCGAAGGGGAATTCGGCGCCGGGACCGAACACGTGGCAGTGCGCATCCACCGCACCCGGCGGCACATCGAACGCAGGCCGGGACGGGTGGGGATGCCAGTCCAGCCAGCCGGGGGTCTTCTCGAAGGCGGTCGTCATGATGTCTTTCGTGCGGCGGCGAGCAGGCGGTCGGCCTCGGTGCGCCAGTCGGCGCTGCGTGCGAACGTCGGCTCGCCTCGCGTGCCGAAGACGCCGGCGTCGGCGAGGTCGGCCATCCAGGCCTGGCGCTCGGCCGTGCCGGCGGCCGACCACGGCTCCAGGCCGGCGTCGCGCACGGTTTGCGCGACTTCGCGCATCTCCTCGGCGCGCCGGCGGCCGTGCTCGACCACACGCTGGAAGAAGTAGGCCGCCTGCTTTTCCCAGTCGACGCCGGGAAAGGTCTCGCGCAGCGAGGCGATCACCGCGTCTTCCACGCCGTAGTGCCGCGCGGCGCTGAAGCTCTCGATCACCATCGCCTCCAGGCCCTTGATCATCACGCTGCGGCACATCTTGGTGGCCGAGGCGACGCCGAGCCGCTCGCTCGCCACACGCGGCTCGAAGCCGAGCGCGGCCAGTTGCGGCGCGAATGCGGCGGCGTGCGGGCCGCCGAGCAGCAGCGGCACGCGGATGCGGTGCGGCGGGACGGAGGTCATCACCGCGCCCTCGACGTAGCGCCCGCCGGTGCTATCCACCGCGGCGGCGGCGCGCTGCTTGGCC
>CAJPFZ010000508.1 GCA_905339355.1 Burkholderiaceae bacterium | reverse complement strand
GAGACGGACGGCACCGCCGACACCACGCCCAAGCCACTGCTCGGCAAGACCTTCGTGCTCACCGGCACGCTGCCCACGCTCTCGCGCGACGAGGCCAAGGACCTGATCGAAGCGGCCGGCGGCAAGGTCTCGGGCTCGGTCTCCAAGAAGACGCACTTCGTCGTGGCCGGCACCGAGGCCGGCAGCAAGCTGGAGAAGGCGCAGGAACTCGGCGTGCCCGTGCTGGACGAAGAGGCCTTGAAGGCGATGCTCTCGCCCTGAAGGGCCAAAATGCGCCACCGACTTCCGAGGAACCCGCCGTGACCGTTCGAGAAATCCTCAAGATGGGCGACCCGCGCCTGCTGCGCGTGGCGCAGCCCGTGCGGCGTTTCGATGCGCCGGAGCTGCGCGAACTGGTCGATGACATGTTCGAGACCATGCATGCGGCCAACGGGGCGGGCCTGGCCGCGCCGCAGATCGGCGTCGACTTGCAGCTCGTCATCTTCGGCTTCAAGCACAACGAGCGCTACCCCGAGGCGCCGCCTGTGCCGGAAACGGTGCTGATCAACCCCACCATCACGCCCCTGGGCGACGAGGAAGAGGAGGGCTGGGAAGGCTGCCTCTCGGTGCCGGGCATGCGCGGCGTGGTGCCCCGCTTCTCGCGCATCCGCTACAGCGGCTTCGACTTGCACGGCCGGCCGATCGACCGCGAGGCGGAGGGTTTTCATGCGCGCGTGGTGCAGCACGAGTGCGATCACCTGATCGGCAAGCTGTACCCGATGCGCATCCGCGATTTCAAGCAATTCGGCTTCACCAGCGTGCTGTTTCCCGAGCTGGAGCCGGGCGCGGACGATTGATCCACGGCAACCTGCGGCGTCTGGCCAGGTTTCCGCTGTGTAAAGCAAGGTTTCACCGGGGGCCGCATGGTCAGCCGGGGCGGCGCAGGCCGCGTTGACAGGGTGACGCCCAAGAGGCCCAACCCGAAGAGGCTCGCATGAGGTTCATCTCCCGAAACCTGTCCGGCTCCGCCCGGCGCCTGTTCATCGGCGCGGCGGCCTTCCTGTGCGCAGCGCTTGCGCCCGCCGCCTGGGCCGACCCGCCCGGGCGCGTGGGCCGCCTGGGCGAGATGACCGGCCAGGTGTGGCTCTACACGCCGGATGCCGGCGAATGGATCAGCGCGGTGCGCAACCGCCCGCTGACCACCGGCGACCGCGTCGCCACCGACGCCGGCGGGCGCGCCGAGCTGCGCATCGGCTCCAGCACCGTCCGGCTGGACGGCGGCACCGAACTCGAAGTGCTGCAGATCGACGACGAGCAGGTCGCGCTGCACCTGCACAGCGGCACGGCGGGCGTTCGGTTGCGCAGCCTCGAATCGGCGCGCGAATTCGAACTCAAGACCGCCGAGGGCCGTTTCACCGTCAACCGGGCGGGGCGCTACCGCTTCGACCGCGGCGACGAAACCAGCCACGTCACCGTGTGGAGCGGTGAAGCTCTGTACGAGGGCCCGGGCAGCGCGCTCACCGTGTACGGCGGCCAGCGCGCCGAGTTCTGGCTCGACCGCCAGAACGCCGCGCAATACAGCATCACCGACCCGGAGCGCGACAGCTTCGCCGCCTGGAACGACGATCGCGACCGCCAGGACGACCGCAGCGCCTCGACGCGCTACGTGTCGCCCGAGATGACCGGCGTGGAAGACCTCGACCGCTACGGCCGCTGGGAGCAGGCGCCCGAATACGGCGCGGTGTGGGTGCCGCGGGTGGTGCCTGCCGGCTGGGCGCCCTACGGTGCGGGCCACTGGGCCTGGATCAGCCCCTGGGGCTGGACCTGGGTCGACGACATGCCCTGGGGTTTCGCGCCGTTCCACTACGGCCGCTGGGTCATGCATCACCGCCACTGGGCCTGGGTGCCGGGCACGTATGTGCGCCGCCCGGTCTACGCGCCGGCGCTGGTCGGCTGGGTCGGCGGGCCGCACGTCAGCATCAACATCTCGATCGGCAACCGGCACCCGGTCGGCTGGTTCCCGCTCGCGCCGCGCGAGGTCTATGTGCCCACCTACCGCGTGAGCCCGGGCTACGTGCAGCAGATCAACGTCACGCACGTGACGCGCATCACCAACGTCACGACCATCATCAACAACCCGCAGGAGGCGGTGAGGAACATCGACTACCGCAACCGCCGCCACCCGCATGCGGTGACGGTGGTGCCGCAGGAGGCCATGCTCAACCGGCAACCCGTGGCACGCGCGGCCTCGCAGATCCGCGCCTCGCAGGTGGTGCAGCAGCTGGTCAACCAGCCGGCGCAGCGGGTGGTGGTCTCGGCGCCCCAGGTGGCCAACCCGGTGATCACGCCGGCGATCGCCGAGGCGCG
>CAJPFZ010000507.1 GCA_905339355.1 Burkholderiaceae bacterium | reverse complement strand
AAATAGGATCATCAAAAGGGGGTGCGGTGCGCCCCAATTTTCGCTGGTTTTTTCAAAGCGCCCGCTGTAAAATAAAAGCCATGGAAAAAACAATACTCAAAACAGTTTTCACTGCGGCCTCATGCGCTCTCCTGCTTTTCTCGGCGGCAGTTACGCACGCCGCCGAAAAGATAACGGCCCAGGAGCTCAAGGCCATGCTCGAGCGCAAGGAAAACGTTGTCCTCATAGACGTGCGCACGCCTGAGGAGCACAGGGAGGCCCACATACCAGGCAGCTTCCTCATGCCGCTCGATACCCTCGAGAGCGTTGAGAGCCTCCCCGAAGGCTCAAAGCACGTAATCTACTGCAGGTCCGGGAAAAGGAGCCTCAGGGCCATCGATATACTCTCGGCAAAGGGCTTCAAAGGCCTCGTAAACCTCGAGGGCGGGATAATTGCGTGGACAAAAGCTGGCGGCCAGGTGGTATCAGGCAAGGGCAGATAGTCCTTCCAAGAAGAAATCAAAAAAGGCCGTCCCTTAGGGGCGGCCTTTTTTAGTTACAAGTTCAATTCTATTTACCCTGCCCCTGCCTTTTTCTTACCGAATACCTGATGTAATAGAAAAAACCGACGAGGCTCGCCTGCACTATTATGCCGAGCGCCACGACCATCAGGAAGGTGAAATCCAACTTGTATGTACCGGTCTCCTCGTCATAGGTATAGCAGATGTACGAAAGGAGCCCGAGAAGGCCGTCCGGCCTTGCCCCGTAGCCTTCGTGCCCGGGGTCGAGCGAATCTTCCAGTGCCTTTGCCAGCTCGCCATTTTCAATGGCCCCGGAATGGAGCCTCTTGAAAAGCCTGCCGTCAGGGCCTATTACGAGCGCGATGTTGGGGTGGTCGAAGCCGCTTTCCGTCCTCCTGAAGAAAAAACCCGCGTCTGCCGTGAGGCTGCCTATTGTCCTTGCATCCCCTGACGCGAAGGTCCAGCCCTCGAACGAATCGACGAACTTTAAGCCGTACTCCTTCATCGCCTCAGGGCTGTCGTTCAGATGGTCGAAACCGACCGTAAGGGACCTCAACTTCCTTGCAAGCCCCTGCCCTTCGAACGCCGCCTTGAGAGTTTCCGTCAGTGTGCCGCACGTATGGCTGCATTGGCTGTAAACAAAGCTCAGGACGAGAGGCTTCCCCTGAAAGTCGCTCACCTTCACCGGTTGGCCGTCCTGGCTTACGAGGCTGTGGTCGCGCATCTTCTCGCCCGGGCGCACTTCGGCCGAAGCGCCCACGCAGAAAAAAAAGAGCAGCAGTATCTGGAAGAATGCCTTCGTTGCCACGGCGCTCAACCTAAAAAGACGTCTAGGCCAACCCCGGCGAAGAGAGCGCCGAGATAGGCCATCGACGCCTTGAAGTTCATCCAGGCTATCTTCTTCGAGGTGTCCTTGACGAGCTGGAAGTTTCTGTAGAGGAAAAAGGCCCCGGCAATGGCGGCAACCGCTCCGTAAACTGCGCCGAGGCTGCC
>CAJPFZ010000506.1 GCA_905339355.1 Burkholderiaceae bacterium | reverse complement strand
GCACCGGCCAGCAGGCCGAAGAGGATGAAGATGCTGCGGTACTGGCGGTTGAGCCGGTTGATCAGCACGTCCACGCCCACGTGGATGCCGGTGCGCACGCCGTAGGCGGCGCCAAACTTGGCCATCCACACGAACATGATGATGCACGCCTCCTGCGCCCAGCCGAAGTTCAGCTGTATCAGCCAGTCCTGCAGCCCCGGGATGGGAACGCCGGTCATGTAGCGGTGCACGACGGCGGCGAAGATGATCACCGTCGCCGCCCCCATGAGGAAGGTGATCATCCATTCTTCGAGGTGATCCAGCACCTTCAGCATGGACTGCTCCTAAGGAATTGGAACGCGGAAACAACAAGGCGCCGCCGCGGCAGGCGGCGGCGCCGGACGGCTGGCCTTACAGCTTGGCCGGGTCGAAGCCGGTCTCCTTCTGAACGGCTTCTATCGTTTCCTTGCCGATGCGCGACTCCATCTCCTTGTGCACCTTGGCCGTGGCCTTCATGAGTTCCAGGCGTTCGGCCGGCGTGGGCGTGTAGACGGTGGTCTTGCCGGACTTGCGCACGGCGTCGAGCGCGGCGTCGTTCTCGGCCTGGGCGATCTTGTTGGCGTGCTCGGTGGCTTCCTTCATGGCCTGTTCGAGTTGAGCGCGCACATCAGTGGGCAGGCCGTCCCAGAACTTCTTGTTGACGATGACGGCGTAGCCCAGGTAGCCGTGCTCGCTGAGAGTGAGGTGCTTCTGCACCTCGTGCATCTTCTGCGTGTACAGGTTGGAGATCGGGTTCTCGGTGCCGTCGACGACGCCGGTCTGCAGCGCCTGGTAGACCTCGGAGAAGGCCATCACCTGCGGCAGCGAACCCAGGGCGCGCATCTGCGCCTCGAGCACCTTGGACGACTGGATGCGCATCTTCACGCCGCGGAAGTCGGCCGGCGCCTTGAGCGGCTTGTTGGCCGAGAAGGACTTGAAGCCGTTGTCCCAGTACGCCAAGCCGCGGATGCCCTTGGCCTCGAGCTTGTCCAGCAGCATCTTGCCGACCGGGCCCTGGGTCACCTTGTGCAGTTCGGCGGTGTTGCCGAAGATGAAGGGCAGGTCGAAGACCTCGAATTCCTTCACCCCCAGCGGGCCGAACTTGGCCAGCGACGGCGCCAGCATCTGCACCGCGCCCAGTTGCAGCGCCTCCATCTCTTCCTTGTCCTTGTAGAGCGTGGAGTTGGCGTAGACCTCGACCTTGACGTTGCCGTTGCTGAGCTCGCCGGCGCGCTTTGCAAAGAACTCGGCGGCCTTGCCCTTGGGCGTGTCGTTGGCCACGACGTGGCTGAACTTGATGACCATCGGCGCGGCGCTGGCCGTGCCGGCGAACGAGACGGCGAACAGCGAGGCCAGTGCGAGGGAAATGGCGCGACGTTTCATTGGGATGTCTCCGGGTGGTGATCGCAAATGCGGACTGCGCCTAGCATAGACACTGCATCCGATAGCGCCTTGTGGGTATTGCGTAGGCGAACGGTCAGCGCGTGCCTTCGTTGAGCTGAGCAGTGGACGGCTGCGACAACTGCGTGCCTTGATGGTCGGCCTGCGGTGCGCTCGAGCGAAGCGGTTCGCTCTGCGCTGGCGACAGCATCGCGGCGGCGGTGACCAGCGCGGCGACCACGCCGGCACCGACCACGCCAAGCCATTCGCGGGGATTCGAGTCCTGGACTTCCATAGGGTGCTTCCTCTACGTGGGCGGCGCAAGGGATGTGCGCCGGGCCATGTGATGGTCGGCGAGAGCGGGTCTGGGCGGTTGACACGCGTCAAGCCGACTGGCCGAACGCCTTGATGCGCATCAAGCGCGCGATGCCCCTCGTGGCCGAGCATCGTCCGGCCTGTCGCCACATCGAGCGACTCCCACACTGAAGGCGAAGCCCCCATGTTCCAGGTGCGCATTCACGGTCGCGGCGGCCAGGGCGTGGTCACCGGCGCCGAGATGCTGTCGGTCGCCGCGTTCCTCGGCGGCAAGCACGCGCAGGCGTTCCCGAGCTTCGGCTCCGAACGCACCGGCGCGCCGGTGGTGGCGTTCTGCCGCATCGCCGACGTGCCGATCCGCCTGCGCGAACCCATCATGGCGCCCGACGCGCTGATCATCCAGGACCCGACGCTGCTGCACCAGGTCGACGTGTTCAGTGGCCTGAAGCGCGACGGCTACATCCTCATCAACACCGCGAAGACCTTTGCCCAACTGGGCATCGGCGACTTCGTGAAGGGCTTCCGGCCCGAACGGCTGCTGACCGTGCCCGCCACCGAACTCGCGGTGCGTTTCGTCGGGCGGCCGGTGCCCAACGCCGCGCTGCTCGGCGCCTTCGCCGCCCTCGGCGGCCACATCACGCTGGAGGCGGTGCAAGCCGCCATCCGCAGCCGTTTCAGCGGCACCGTGGCCGAGGGCAACATCGCCGCGGCTGCCGAAGCGCATCGCATCGTCAACGAGAACGCACGTCTCGCGGAGACCCAACATGCTTGAACAATGCGAAGGCTCCCATGCCGTCGCGCACGCGGTGGCGCTGTGCCGCCCGGAGGTGATCTGCGCCTACCCGATCTCGCCGCAGACGCACATCGTCGAAGGCCTCGGGGAAATGGTGAAGTCCGGCGCGCTGACACGCTGCGAGTTCATCAACGTCGAGTCCGAGTTCGCCGCGATGAGCGTGGCCATCGGCGCATCGGCGGCCGGCGCGCGCGCCTACACCGCGACCGCGAGCCAGGGCCTGCTGTTCATGGCCGAGGCGGTCTACAACGCCTCGGGGCTCGGCCTGCCGATCGTGATGACGGTGGCCAACCGGGCGATCGGCGCGCCGATCAACATCTGGAACGATCACACCGACAGCATGGCGATGCGCGACGCCGGCTGGATCCAGCTCTTCGCGGAGACCAACCAGGACGCGCTGGACCTGCACATCCAGGCCTTCCGCATCGCCGAGGAGCTGTCGCTGCCGGTGATGGTGTGCATGGACGGCTTCATCCTCACGCACGCCTACGAGCGGGTGGACCTGCCCGAGCAGAGCCAGGTCGACGCATTCCTGCCGTCGTACGAACCGCGCCAGGTGCTCGACCCGAACGAGCCGGTGAGCATCGGCGCGATGGTCGGGCCCGAGGCCTTCACCGAGGTGCGCTACCTGGCGCACGCCAAGCAGGTGCAGGCGCTGCAGCTGATGCCGCTGGTGGCCGGCGAGTTCAAGCGCATCTTCGGCCGCGACAGCGGCGGCCTGATCAGCACCTACCGCAACGAGGATGCGCAGACGCTGGTCGTGGCGCTCGGCTCGGTGCTCGGCACCATCAAGGACACCATTGACGAGCTACGCGACGAGGGGCACAGCATCGGCGTCATCGGCATCACCTCGTTCCGCCCGTTCCCGATCTCGGCCCTGCGCTCGGCGCTCGTGCACGCGGACCGCATCGTGGTGGTGGAGAAGTGTTTTGCAGTGGGCATCGGCGGCATCGTCTCGCGCGACGTGCGCATGTCGCTTCGCGACCGGCCGCAGCCGGTGATGACGGTGGTGGCCGGCCTCGGCGGGCGCGCGATCACCAAGGACTCGCTGCACCGCCTGTTCGTCGAGGCAATGGCCGACAAGCTCGACCCGCTGACCTTCCTCGACCTCGACTGGGGCATCGTCAACAGAGTCCTAGAACGCGAGAAGAACACACGCCGCTCGGGCCCGGTGGCCGAGAGCGTGCTGCGCGACATCGGCACAGTGGCTTCGCGGATCGGGTGAACGACATGGACACCATTGTTAAGTTCTACCAGACCGGCACCTTCACCGTCGGCAACCGGTTGCTCGAGCCGGCGCAGCGCACGGTGCAGGCCAACACGCGGCGCACCAACTCGCTGAACTCGGGACACCGCGCCTGCCAGGGCTGCGGCGAGGCGCTCGGCGCACGCTACGCGATCGACGCGGCGATGAACGCCACGCAGGGCCAGCTGATCGCCGCCAACGCGACCGGCTGCCTGGAGGTGTTCTCCACGCCCTACCCCGAAACCTCGTGGCAGATCCCGTGGATCCACTCGTTGTTCGGCAACACCGCCTCGGTGGCGACCGGCATCGCCGCGGCCATGCGCGTGAAGGGCCGCGACGACGTGCGCGTGGTCGCCCAGGGCGGCGACGGCGGCACCACCGACATCGGCTTCGGCTGCCTGTCGGGCATGTTCGAGCGCAACGACGACGTGCTCTACATCTGCTACGACAACGAGGCCTACATGAACACCGGCGTGCAGCGCTCCAGCGCCACGCCCGCCGCCGCCCGCACCGCCACAACCCCCGCCGTCGGCGAGCAGCCCGGCAACGTCTTCGGCCAAGGCAAGAACGTCCCGCTCATCGCCATGGCCCACGGCATCCCGTACGTCGCCACCGCCTCGGTCTGCGACCTCCGCGACCTGGAGTACAAGGTCGAAAAGGCGATGGGCTTCCGCGGCGCCCGCTACCTGCACGTTCACGTCCCCTGCCCGCTGGGCTGGGGCTGCGACACCGGCGACACCAGCAAGGTCGCGCGTCTGGCCGCCGAGTCGGGTCTCTTCCCGATCTTCGAGGCCGAGTACGGCGAGATCACCGGGCGCCGCGCCATCCGCAAGCCCGTCCCGGTTGATGACTATCTCAAGGCCCAGAGCCGATTCGCGCACCTCTTCAAGGGAC
>CAJPFZ010000505.1 GCA_905339355.1 Burkholderiaceae bacterium | reverse complement strand
CAAGCCGGCCAAGCGGTCCAAGCCGATCTTGCTGCCGTCAAGGTGCGCCAGCAGGGCGCATGGTCATCCGGCGACTATGCCGTGGTCGGCACGACGCTGCAGATTGTCGGCGAAGAACTGTGCGAGGCGCTCGACCTGCGTGCCGGCCAGCGCGTGCTCGACGTCGCCGCCGGCAACGGCAACGTCGCACTCGCCGCCGCCCGCCGCTGGTGCGACGTGACGGCAAGCGACTACGTGCCCGCGCTGCTCGAACGCGCCGCCGAGCGCGCGGCAGCCGACCGGCTGAAGATGCAGTTCCGCGAGGCGGATGCCGAAGCGCTGCCCTTTGCCGACGCCAGCTTCGACGCCGTGGTCTCGACCTTCGGCGTGATGTTCACGCCCGACCAGGACAAGGCGGCGGCCGAGCTGCTGCGCGTATGCCGGCCGGGCGGCAAGATCGGCCTCGCCAACTGGACCCCCGACGGCTTCATCGGCCAGTTGTTCAAGACCATCGCCATGCACCTGCCGCCGCCGGCCGGCGTGAAGTCGCCGGCCTTGTGGGGCACCCCGGCACGCATCCGCGAAATGTTCGAGCCGCAGGCGGCGGCCATCGAGTCGCAGACGCGCCACTTCGTCTTCCGCTACCGCTCGGCGGCGCACTGGATCGAGGTCTTCAGAACCTTCTACGGACCGCTGCTGAAGGCATTTGCCGCAATCGATCCGGCGGCACAGGACGCGCTGAACAGCGATCTCCACGCGCTCATCGGGCGCTTCAACCGCTCGGGCGATGGCTCGATGGTCGTGCCGAGCGCGTACCTCGAAGTCGTGGTGACCCGGCGCTGAGCGCCGCAACACCGCGCCTTCCCGGCCTTCTTCATCCCATCCTCAAGGACTCTGCCATGAAATCCGCTTCGCGTTCCCTCCTCGGTCTGCTCGCCTCGTCGGCCGCGGCCCTCGCCATCCTGGGCGTTTCCACTTCGCTGCACGCTGCCGACGGGCATCACACCGTGGTCTCCGCCGACGCCGTGAAGTGGGGCCCGGCGCCCCCGTCGCTGCCGCCCGGCGCGCAGGCCGCGGTGCTGCTCGGTGCGCCCTCACAGCCCGGGCCGTTCGTGCTGCGCCTGAAACTCCCCGCCGGCTTCACGGTGCCGCCGCATCGCCACACGAAGGACGAGTTCGTCACGGTGATCGCCGGCAGGTTCGGCATCGGCTCCGGCGAGAAGCTGGATCGATCCGCCGCGCCGCTGCCGGCAGGGAGCTTTGTCCATCTGCCGGCGGGCATGGCGCACTTCGCCTGGGCTGCCGATGGCGAAGTCATCGTGCAGATCAACGGCGTGGGGCCGTTCGACGTGACCTACATCGATCCCAAGGACGATCCGCGCAAGCACTAGCCTGCCAGGCCACGCGCCGTGCCCGCCTCATTCGAAGCGCACTTCGAGCGTGGGCAGGACCGAGTCGTACTCGGCGGTCCAGGTCTCCCCGGCCTGAACCGGCCACGCGTCGGTCCAGGTGCCGGTGGTCACCACGTCGCCGGCGGCGATGTCTGCGGCGCCGGGGCACGCGCGAAGCTCGTTCAGGAAGTACCGCAGAGCGTGCAGCGGGCTGTCCAGCACATTGGCGCCCGTGCCTTCTTCCATCAATTGCCCGTTGCGTTGCAGGCGGACCCGCGCCGCCGCGAGCAGCCGATGAAGCTGCTCGGCATCCGTCGCCAGTTCGGCGATCGGCCGGCGCTGCCCGACCAGCAGCCGGCCGTGCAAGCCGCAGTCGGCCACGGTCTGTGCCGCGACGAACTTCCAGCGCGGCATGTGCGACTGCACGAGTTCGAAGCCCGGCGCCACCCAGTCGAGCGCCTCGAAGAGCTCGGAGATGCTCGCGTTGGCGGGCGGCGTGGCCTTGAAGCCGAACACCGCCTCGGGCTCGATGCGCGGCTGGCACAGGCCTTCCAGCGCGATGCGGCCGGTGCCGTCGCAGTCGACGACGGTGGTGTTCCACACCGTGCCCCAGACCGGCGCGAACACCTCGTAGCGCGACCAGATCGTGCGGTTGGTGAAGCCCACCTTGTAGCCCCGCGGGCGCTCTCCACGCGCGATGCGCAGCGAACGCACCGCCAGCGCCGCGGTGTAGGCCGCGGGCAGGGCGGCGAATCCGGCGGCGCTGCCCTCGGGCCAAAGCTCACCGCTGTCGTTGTGGTGGAGGATCTGTTGCGGGGTCAGCATCGCGGCGCTCCTGGGGCAAGACCTGCGCGCAGTCTATGACCGCGTGTGCCGTTGCGGCGGCGGCCGGCCGAGAGCCTTCGATGCGCCATGCGCCGTACAACGCCGCCGCCGCGGTGAGGGCGTTGGCGAGCATCTGCTCCCAGGAATCGTGGAACCAGGCGTTGTGCATCCACAGCGCCGAGACGGCGAGCATCGACCAGCGCAGCGGGCGGCCGCGCAGATAGAACATCGCATACGTGGAGACGATGGACGCCACGGTCATCAGCGCCGACGGCCAGCCGTTCCAGGTGGCGGCGCTGACGCCGAGCGCCAGCAGCACGAAGCCGGCGAAGAGCGCGCGGCGCAGTCTCTCGCCGCTGTCGAGCATCGACGCCGAGGTGGCCGTTCTTCCTGCGCTCAGCAGGCTCAGCGCGGCCGCGGTGTGCGCGCCCAGCAGTGCGTTGTTGAGCGCCCAGATCACGCCGGCCACGGCCGACTGCATGCGCAGCGAGCGTTCGCAGGTGCGCACGAGCGCGACCAAGTTGAGCGCGAGGGCGCACAAGCCGGTCGCGTGGATGAGCAGATCGTTGGACATGAGGTGCGCAGTGTGGCGACAGCGCCGCGCCGCCGATCGGCGGATGAAACATGCCGCACATGCGCTTTTCGAATGCTCGCCGGATGGCGCGGCGAAGGCCATGTCAAGCGTCAGGTGCACAGCCGCCTGCGCAGAATGCCGCGAATGCCAAAACGAACACCCGCCACCGCGTGGGCCCGCTCCTTCGAACGCAGCGTCTCGGCGTTCACCCGCCACGCCGTGCGCGCCGGCAGCGGGGCGATGGGGCGCGCCCTCAAGCCTGCGATCGAGAGGCACAAGCCGCCGCCCGGCCCGGGCGATTGGATCGCCGGCGCGGCGATGGGGGCCGCCGGCATGCGCCGCTTTCGCCTCTATCGTCCGCCCGGCGTCGCCTTCGCGGAGCGGCTGCCGCTGATGGTCATGCTGCACGGCTGCGGCCAGGACGCGAGGAGCTTCGCGATGAGCACCCGCATGAACCGCGTGGCGGCGCGTGAACGTTTTCTGGTGCTCTACCCGGAGCAGGACCGTCTTGCCAACGCACAGGGCTGCTGGAACTGGTTCGACACGTCCTCCGGCCGCGCCTATGGCGAGGCGGCGCTCATCATGAAGGCGATCGACCAGGTGTGCCTGTTCTACCCGGTGGACCGCACGCGCATCGCGCTGGCCGGGCTCTCGGCAGGCGCGAGCATGGCGGCGCTTCTGGTGGCGCGGCACCCCGAGCGCTTCAAGGCGGTGGTGATGCACTCGGGCATCCCGCCAGGCACGGCGCACTCCACCGCGACGGCCATCGGCGCGATGCACGGCCACCGCGCCACCCGGCCGCTCCCCGCCACGCCGCTCGCGATGGCCGCGGCCTGGCCGCCGCTGATGGTGATCCACGGCGGGGTCGACCGCGTGGTCTCCGCCAGCAACGGCCGCGCCGCCGCGCAGGTCTGGGCCGACGCCGCGGGTGCGACGCCCACCCCGCAGCGCAGCGTGCAGCGGGGCCAGCGCTACGCCATGGCGGTGACCGACTTCAAGCGTCGCGGCGCCACGGTGGCAACGCTGGTCGAGGTGGACCGCCTGGGCCACGCCTGGAGCGGCGGCGCGGCGAACCAGCCCTTCAGCGACCGGCTCGGGCCCGACGCATCGCGCATGGCGTGGGCGTTCGCGGCAAGGCAGTTTGCGCTGTGAACAACGCCCATCCCTAGTTCGAACTCGAAGCCATGCCTCACGCTGCGTTCAAAGTGGTACGTTCGGCCTGACCGGGTGTGATGCCGACTGTGGCGGCGGGCGCACCGGTCTGGAGGGAGGATCTCCGTGGGCCGCAGGAACAACAAGAATCAGCCGCCGAAACGCCCCGAAACGCTGCAGCGCGTCGACCTCCAGGCATTGCCGGCGGCGACCACGGGCCTGGCCCCGCCCGAGGCGCCCGCTCGCCAGCCGATCACATTCGTCGAACGCGGAGGCGAACGGCTGTTCCTGTTCGGCGACGCGGACCGGCATGAACGGCGCCTTCAGCGGCACGGCGTGTCTCCTGCGGATCGGCTGTTCTGGGTGACGATCGCGGTGGCCTGCGGCGCCCCTGGTCGAGCCACCGGCAAACGCGGGCAAGCGAGTGGCGACCTCGCCAAGCGTTACGGCCTGCTCGAGCGGGCGCGCAACGACCTGAACGCGTTCTACGACTACTACCGGCCCATGCGCCTGGGCAGTCCCAGCACCGTGTGTGCCGCGCCCGGCGCGGACAAGAGCGCCGGCTTTTTCGATTGCACGGTCCGGCTCGACAACCCCAGCGTCGACGAATTGCATGCCGCGGTGCTCGGGCTGCGCGAGTGGCTGGACGTGAACCAGCACGATCCGGAGTTCACGTCCTTCCAGCTGAACTTCGCCTTCTCGGGGCACGGCGATGCCGACGCCGCGGGCACGGCGTCGCTGGTGTTGTCGGATGCGGCGCTGGCCGCGGATGACCTCGCGTCGATGCTGCTGTCGTGCATCCCCGAAGAGGAGGTGTCTCCCTCCTCCTGCCGGTTCGATCTCTTTCTGGACTGCTGCAAGGCCGGGGCCATTGCCCGCGCGCTGACCCGGCGCCTTCGGGCACTGCAGGCCGACTGCGACACGATGCAGCGTTCGCGGCTGGACCTGGGCCAGCTGTACTGCGCCTGCCTGGACGACGAAGAGGCCTTCGAGCTGGAGCAACTGCCGCACAGCCTGTTCACCTTTGCCTTCCTCAACGAGTGTTCGCGCAAACGCCCCGAGGGTGCTGAAAGCCTGAATCTCGCGCTGCGCGATGTCGGCTGGCATACCAACGCGCGGCAGCATCCGATGCTGCTCGACTTCACCGACCCGCAAGGCGTCGCCTTCAAGTTCCCGTCGGCCTACCACCTGACCCATCCGCCGCTGCCCGGCATGCGCGCGGCGCCCGGCTACGCACCGGCGATGGACGCCGCCCGCCACGCCGTCGATCCGGTCGGCGAGTACCTCGGGGCCGCTGCGGCGTTGCGAGAGCAATGCGTGGAGGTCGAGCGGGAACTGCTGAAGGCGCCGCAGCTGAGGGTTCCGTTCTCGAGGGACGAGATCCTCGGCAACCGCAGGTTTCCTTTCCTTTGAGCCCGCTGTCTGACCCGCAGCGAGGTAATCACCCTTGCCACCAGGAGCTTCGACCATGTCCACGCAGAAGAGACCCTCCGGAGTCGTCGTCGAGACCGCCGGCAGCGCCGAGGTGCTGCCCACGATCAAGATTCGCCGCCGGCGCATGGGCGAGCTTGCG
>CAJPFZ010000504.1 GCA_905339355.1 Burkholderiaceae bacterium | reverse complement strand
GGCGTTGAGGCGCCGATGGTTGGACGGCAGCGCCGTCGTGCGGGCCGGGCTCGCCTGCTTGCTGACGAGCTTGCCGAGCGCGCGCAGCTGCGCGTCGTCGACCGGTCGGCCAAGCAGCGCATCGGTGCCGTCGAGCAGCAGTGGGCGCGGGTTGGTGCCTGTCAGCGCGACGCGCAGCGCGGCGGGCACGCCGTCGTTCATGGCGAGTGCGATTGCCACGCCGGCGAGCGGAAAGTCGATCGCGCCGCGCAGCCGGGCCTTGCGGTAGCCGCTGACGGTGCCGGGGGCGGGCATCGGCAGGCGCACGCTGACGAGCAGCTCGTCGCGCGCCAGCGCCAGATGGGCGGCGCCGTCGTCGCGGTACAGCTGCGCGAGCGGGATGCGTCGCGTGCCCTGCGGCGACAGCAGCTCGATGTCGGCCTGAAGCACGAGCAGCGCCGGCGCCACGTCGCCGGAAAACGCCGCGTGGCAGCGCTCGCCCTGCGGCGCGACATGGCACACCGTGCCGCCACGCTTGAGGCAATGGCCATTGGCGGCGCGCCACCACGCGCTCTGGTTGTAGAAGACGCAGCGCGTGTCCAGGCACAGGTTCCCGCCCAGTGTGGCGGCGTTGCGATGCGTCGGCGCGGCGACGGACTGCGCCGCCTGCGCAACGGCGCTCCAGTGGTCGGCGAGCATCGCAGCGTTCGCGAGGCGCGCCAGCGTGACGCCGGCACCGAGCGAGAGGCCCTGCGCATCGCGTGCGATCGCATCGAAGCCCGCGATGCGGGCGAGGCTCACCAGCACGGGCGGCTGCTCGATGCCGCGGCGCAGGTTCGGCACGAGGTCGGTGCCGCCGGCCAGCAGGCGCGCGCCAGGCTCTGCGGCGAGCGTGGCGACCGCCTCCTGCAGCGTGGCGGGGTGGCGCAGTTCGAAAGAGAGCACGGATTCCATGTCAGCCTCCCGCCTCGGTCGTTGCCACCGCCTGCCGCAAACGCTCGCGCCGCCGCTGCGCCACCAGCGCATCGAGCACACGGTCCGGCGTGGCGGGCAGGCCCGGCAGGCGGATGCCGAGCGCATCGTGGATCGCGTTGGTCAGCGCCGGCGGCGCGCCGTGCAGCGGGCCCTCGCTCGCCTCCTTCGCGCCGAAGGGCCCGAGCGGGTCCATGCTTTCGACGATGTGCACCTCGATGTCGGGCGACTCGGCACTCGTCGGGATCGCGTAGTCGAGCATGTTGGCGCGCAGCGGCAGCCCCTGGTGGTACTGGTTCTCTTCGCTCAGCGCCTGCCCGAGGCCCATCCACACGGCGCCCTGCACTTGGCCTTCGACGGCCATCGGGTTGATCGCGCGGCCGCAGTCGTGGGCGACCCACACGCGTTCGACCGTCACCGCGCCGGTGTCTTCGTCGACCGCCACCTCCACCACCTGTGCCGCATACGAGAAGCCGGCCGTGGAGCCGACGGCCGCGCCGCGGAACTTGCCGCCCTGCGTCTCCGGCGGCGTCGACCAGCTGCCCTTCACGGTGAGCGTGCCGTCCACCGACAGCGCGGCGCGCACCACCTGCGCGAAGTCCAGCCCCTGCTCGCTGCCGCTGACGACGCAGCGTTCGCCCAGCCAGTCGATCTGCGCTGCATCGACCTGCAGCTGCTTCGCGGCCGCGGCGGTCAGCAGGCGCAGCAGCTCCTGCGCGGCGCGCAGCGCGGCGTTGCCAACCATGAACGACACGCGCGACGAGTACGAGCCGTTGTCCTTGGGCGTCAGCATGCTGTCGGCGGCGACGACACGGATGCGCGTCATCGGAAGCGACAAGACCTCGGCGACCACCTGCGACAGCAGCGTGGACGAGCCCTGCCCGATGTCCGACGCGCCGGTGAGCACGGTGATGCCGCCGTCGAAATCGAGCTTCAGCTGGATCACCGCATGCGGCTCGCCGCTCCAGTGCACCGGTTTGGCCGAGCCCGACACGTAGTGCGAGCAGGCGAGGCCCAGCCCGCGGCCGCGCGGCATCCTGCCGTGGCGTTCCTTCCAGCCCGAAGCGCGCTCGACCCAGTCGAGGCAGGCCGGCAGGCCGTAGGAGTTGACCTGCAGGTCGTTCAGCGTGCGCTGCGGCGGCTGCAGCAGGTTGGCGCGCCGCACCGCGAACGGGTCCAGCCCGAGTTCGCCGGCCAGGCTGTCGAGCAAGGACTCGAAGGCATGCCGCACGTCGACCGCGCCGTGCCCGCGCATTGCGCCGCAGGGCGGCGTGTTGCTGTAGACACGCAGGCCGCGGTAGCGCACCGCCCCCACCTGGTACAGCGCGTGCAGCAAGGCCCCCGCGTAGAGGATGGTGACGAGGCCGTAGCCGCCATAAGCACCGCCGCGCTGCACCACCTCGCAGTCGACGGCAGTGATCGCGCCGGCGCGGGTCATGCCGATCTTCAGGCGGATGTCGGTCTCGGGCCGCCCCCGGTGGGTGAGGAAGGTCTCTTCGCGCGTGAGCTCCATCTTCACGGTGCCGCCGGCCGCACGCGCCAGCGCCGCGGTGATCATCTCGAAGTTCAGCGGCTCGACCCGGTGCCCGAAACCGCCGCCGACAAAAGGCTTGACGACGCGGATCGCCGAGGCGTCCATGCCGAGGCATTGCGCCAGCGTGAGGTGCAGGTAGTACGGCACCTGCGTCACCGAGTGCGTGGTGAGCCGGCCCTGCTCGGGTTCGTATTCGGCGATCGCGGCGTTGAGCTCGATCTGGCCGTGCGCGATCTCGGCGTAGTGGAACTGCCGCTCGTGCACCAGATCGGCGGCGGCGAAGCCGGCATCGACGTCGCCGAACAGCTGGTCGACCTCGCGTTCGAGGTTGCCGATCTTCTTCTCGTGCAGCAGCACGGCGCCTTCCGCACGCGCCTCGGCGGCGCTGAAGTAGGCCGGCAGCGCCTCGATGTCGAGTTCGATGGCGGCGAGCGCCGCCGCTGCAGTGGCCTCGTCCACCGCCGCCACCGCCGCCAGCGGCTCGCCGCGGTAACGCACCTTGTCGCGCGCGAGCGGCCATTCGTTCTGCGCGATCGGAATCACGCCATAGGGTGCGGCGAAGTCCTCGCCGGTGATGACGGCGTGCACGCCGGGCATCGCGCGAGCGCGCGCGGTGTGGATCGCACGGATGTGGCCGTGCGCCACCGGGCTGCGCAGGATGCGGCCCACCAGCGGCTGGCGCAGCGGCAGGTCCGCGGTGTAGCGCGCGCGGCCGGTGACCTTCTCGACACCGTCGATCAGCGGCGTGCGTTCGCCGACGCTGCGCTGCGTTTCGACGCTGGTCTGGGTGCGGGTGTCCATGGTTCAGCCTTGTGCCGCCGCTGCGGTGGCGGCCACGCGCACCGACTCGATGATCTTCACGTAGCCGGTGCAGCGGCACAGGTTGCCGGCCAGCGCCTCGCGGATCTGCGCCTCGCTCGGCTGCGGCTCGCGACGCAGCAGCGCCTCGGCGGCCATCACCATGCCCGGCGTGCAGAAGCCGCACTGAGTTCCGAGCTGCTCGTGGAAGGCGCGCTGCAGCGCGCTGATGCGGCCGTCGCGCCCATCGCGCCCATTCCCGCCGCCGGCCAGGCTCTCGATGGTCTCGATGCGCGCGCCTTCGCAATTGGCCGCGAGCGTCAGGCATGCGAGCTGCGGCGTGCCGTCGACCAGCACCGTGCAGGCGCCGCACTCGCCGCCGTCGCAGCCCTGCTTGGTGCCGGTGAGCCCCGCCACGCCGCGCAGGTAGTCGACCAGCAGAAGGCTGTCGGCCACCGCGTCTTCGCGCGGCAGGCCGTTGAGCGTCAGGCCCAGCAATCGCTTCTTGCCCATTCAGGCCTCCTTCGGCCGCAGGTCGCGCACGCGCACGGCCTTGCCTTGCGAACGCGGGATCGTGCCGGGCGGCTGCACGCTCACCTCGGCGCTGATGCCGATCATCGACTTGATGTGGTGCGCCGCGTCGCGCGCCATCGCGGGGAAGCAGCTCGCGTCGATGCACGGGTCGG
>CAJPFZ010000503.1 GCA_905339355.1 Burkholderiaceae bacterium | reverse complement strand
AGGTCGCGCCGTGGTGATAGGTGAGGTAGTTGCCGCCGCCCCCGTGGCCGCGCTGCTTGTCGTGGTTGTCGGTGAAGGCGACCGCGCGGCTGCTGGGCATCAGGCCCCAGGTCTCGCCGAAGGTCCGCAGCTCGGCCAGCCGGCCGCCGCCGGCGAACTTGCCGTACAGCTGCGGGCCGAAGCCGAACTCCGTCACGTTGACCCGGTTGCCGTCGAGGCCGAAGTACTGGTTCGGCTGCACCGCCTCGCCGCTTGCACCGATGACTTCGAGGAACCAGTAGGGCCGCACCGCGACACGCGAGTTCACGTTGTCGATGATGGCGCCGAGATCGCCCGGGCTGATGTGCTTGGCCGCGTCGACACGAAAGCCCTTGACGCCCATGTTGGCGAGGTCGACCAGGTAGTCGGCGATCTTGCCGCGCACGTAGCTGCTGCCGGTGTTCAGGTCCTGCAGGCCCGACAGCTCGCAGTTCTGCACGTTCCACGCGTCGTTGTAGTTGTTGATGCCGCACACCGGCGAGTGGAAGTCGGGGTCGCTGTAGATCGGGTAGCTGTGGTAGCTCCAGCTGCGCCCGGCGCTCGAGGTGCCGCCGGTGCCGCCCGACATGTGGTTGATGACCGCGTCGGCGTACACGGCCACGCTGGCCGCGTTGCAGCGGTTCACCATGTCCTGGAATTCGGCACGTGTGCCGCTGCGGCTGCGGTCGAGGCTGTAGCTGACCGGCTGGTAGCGCATCCACCACGGGAACGGTGCACCGTCGCCGCTTGCCACCCAGTTGTGCTCGTTCGGCGGCGACACCTGCACCGCGGCGAAACCCTTGGGGCCGAGATGCGTTTCGCATTCGCGCGCGATGTCGGTCCACTTCCATTCGAACAGCTGGACGAAGGCCGTGCGCGCCGTCTGCGCCTGCACCGCACTCGCGCACAAGGCGAGTCCCGCGGCGAGCGCAGCGCGCCGAATGAAGCGCTGCACCGCAGCCCCCGTGGGTTGTCGAACAGACCGGTCACGCATCGTGTCTCCTCTGCTGTGTGTTGATGAGGGGTGGAGTTCTACTGCCCTGCCCCCCTCTCCCACAAGCTGAGCTACCCGCAAAACAAAGCCTGCTTACAAAAGACTCGGACGTAACTACGTCAAGTTCACCGTAGTGCCTGCGACTTCAGCCGGCAACGTTGCCGTGGCACGCCGCTTGTAGTTCGCGCGCCGACAAAAGCACCTCCGTGTTCGGCACTTTACTGGACGAGCGTTTCCAGTAAACTGGACGGCATGGACATCAACACCCGCATTGCCCGCCGCGTGCGCGAGCTGCGCGACACCCAGGGCTTCTCGCTCGACGCGCTGGCCGAACGCAGCGGCGTGAGCCGCTCCAACATCTCGCTGATCGAGCGCGGCCAGAGCAGCCCGACCGCGGCGGTGCTCGACAAGCTTGCCGCCGGCCTCGGCGTCACGCTCGCCTCGCTGTTCGAGGACAGCCCGGCCCCTGCGGCTGAGCCGTCGCCGCTCGCGCGGGTGGCCGAGCAGCCGCTGTGGACCGACCCGGCCTCGGGCTACGTCCGACGCAACGTCTCGCCGGCGGCGCGCTCGCCGATCCAGCTGGTCGACGTGATCTTTCCGGCCGGCCAGCGTGTCGCCTACGACAGCCATCCGCGCGAGACCGAGATCCACCAGCAGGTCTGGATGATCGACGGCGTGATGGAGATCGACGTCGGCGCGTCGCACTGGCGGCTCGGCACCGGCGACTGCCTCGCGATGCGCCTGGACCAGCCCATCGTCTACCGGAACCCGACCCGCAAGCCGGCGCGCTACCTCGTGGCGCTGGCGACCCTGCCCTTCATGGCCCACAGGAGAAACGGATGACCGAGGACGTGACGGTGCGGCGCGTCGGCGCCAACGAAGCGGCCGCCTGCGTCGAGGCGCTGGCCGAGGTGCTGATCGATTGTGTCGAGGGCGGCGCGTCGGTGAGCTTCATGCTGCCGCTCGCACGCGAGAAGGCGGAGGCGTTCTGGCGCGGCGTGGCCGAAGGCGTGGCGCGCCGCGAACGCGTGCTGCTGATCGCCGAAGACGGGCAAGGGCAGATCGTCGGCACGGTGCAGATGATCACCGCCCTGCCCGACAACCAGCCGCACCGCGCCGACGTCGCCAAGATGCTGGTGCACCGCCGGGCACGGCGTCGCGGCATTGCGCAGCGCCTGATGTCGGCACTCGACGCC
>CAJPFZ010000502.1 GCA_905339355.1 Burkholderiaceae bacterium | reverse complement strand
TCGAGTTCGCGGTGCAGCGTGCCGTTGCCGGTGCCGCTCACCACGATTCCCCGCACGCCGCAGGCCCTGAGCGCACTGACCACGGCCCCGCCGGCGCCGGCGTGGCTCGTCAAAATCTCGACTTGCGGCCACTGCACGCCGTCGTCCGGCAGCCTGTCCACGCCGAGAGCCGATCCATGCGGCCAGGGTCGGAACACCCGCACCCGGCCTTCTTCGACCACGCCGAGCGGCCCCGCGTCGCCCGAGCCGAACGCATCGAGCCGGTAGGTGTGCACCTTTCGCACGTCACGCGCCGTGTGCACCTGCCCGGCGAAGACGGCGACGACGCCGCAGGCGCCGGGCCACTGCGCGACGCGCACGGCGTCGAGGAGGTTCTGCGGGCCGTCGCTCTGCAACGCCGTCGCCGGCCGCATTGCGCCCGTGAGCACCAGCGGCTTGGCCGGCGCGAGCACCCGCTGCAGGAACCACGCCGTTTCCTCCAGCGTGTCGGTGCCATGGGTGACCACGACGCCCGCCACCTCGGGCCGCGCGAGGTGATGCGCGCAGCGCAACGCGAGCGCCTTCCATACCGCGTGACTCATGTCCTTGCTGTCGAGCTGCGCGACCTGCTCGGCTTCGAGTGCGCTCGACAGCAGCGCCGGCACCGCCTGCACCAGCTGCGCCACACCCAGCTGCCCAGCGGTGTAGCCGACGTTGTCCATCGGTTCGGGCGCCGTGCCGGCGATGGTGCCGCCGGTGCCGAGCACCACGACGATCGATCCTTTGTTTTGCATTTTTGGGGAAGCTGGATGAAAATACAGGTACTGGATGGATGCTCAGTCCCACCGACACATGGCGAAGGACAAAGGAACACCGTGCAAGACGCTCCCAAGCTCACCGACCGACAGCAGCAGATCCTCGACCTGGTTCAAAGCGCCATCGAGCGCACCGGCGCGCCGCCCACCCGCGCAGAGATCGCCAGCGAGCTGGGGTTCCGCTCCGCCAACGCCGCCGAAGAACACCTGCAGGCGCTCGCCCGCAAGGGCGTGATCGAACTGGTGGGCGGCACCTCTCGCGGCATCCGCCTGAAGTCTGACACATTGCGCGCCCTCAACCAGAGCCGCGGCAAGCAGTTCAGCCTGCCTTTGCCAAGCCTCGCGCAACTGTCGCTGCCGCTCGTCGGCCGGGTGGCGGCCGGCAGCCCGATCCTCGCCCAGGAGCACATCGACCACACCTACCTGATGGAAGCGAGCATGTTCTCGCGCCGGCCCGACTACCTGTTGAAGGTGCGCGGCATGAGCATGCGCGACGCCGGCATCATGGACGGCGACCTGCTGGCAGTGCAAAAGGCCACCGACGCCAAGAACGGCCAGATCGTGGTCGCCCGCCTGGGCGACGACGTGACCGTCAAGCGCTTCAAGCGCACTCGAACGAGTATCGAGCTGATCCCGGAGAACCCCGACTTCAAGACCATCGTCGTGCCCTTCGGCGACGTCGACTTCCAGCTCGAAGGCCTGGCCGTCGGGCTGATCCGCAACAACATGCTGATGTGATGAACAGCGCCGTGGAGTGCGAAATGGTCATCAAGGCACCCAAGGCCGCGACCGCGGCCGAATGCAAGACGCTGGAGCAGCTGCCCAACATCGGCCCGTCGCTGGCGGCCGACCTTCGCCTGATCGGCATCCGCGAACCGCGCGAGTTGCGCGGCAAGGATGCCTTCGTGCTGTACCAGAAGCTGTGCGCTGCCACCGGTCAGCGCCAGGACCCGTGTGTGCTCGACACCTTCATGGCCGCCACCGATTTCATGAGCGGTGCGGCCGCCGCGCCATGGTGGAAGTACACGCCGCAGCGAAAGCTGCTGTTCGGTCAGCTCACATAGCGGTCGCTATTTGACGGGCGCCAGCACCAGCGTCTTCTCCGCCGCTCCGCCCCACACCGGCACGAACTCGACCTTCGCCCACGGCTCGACGAAGCCGCGGTACAGCGGTGAGAACACGATGCCCGACTGCCCGGTCGAGTGCATGAAGCGCGACTGGGACAGATCCCCGAGGTCGTACAGCGCCCGCAGGCTCGGCCCATGCTCGTCGAGGTACAGCTCGCCCGTCGTCGCATCGGGCTTCAGGCCCACGCGGGACACGTTGACGGTGTACGTATCGCCGCCCACCGGCGTGCGCAGCTCGAACCACCCGGCCAGCGCCTTCACGCGGCTGAAGGGGCGGTGCTCGGAGCGTGCAACGTGCGCCTTGCCCCACTGCCACGCCGCCACGTCGCCGCCGTGGCGCGACTGAAGCTCGTCCAGCGCTCGTGTCAGGGCTGCATCGATCTGCTGCTCGCAGGTTTCCGGCGCGGGGGTCGACTTGTCGTCACACCACCAGCCGTTGTTGACTTCAAGCACGTTCTCCATCGCGTCGCGGAAATGGCGGCCCGAGCGATCCCACTGCGGCTCGCCGAGTTCGTCGGCGAAGAGCCCCTGCGCGAGCTGGCGTGTCCAGGCCCAGAAGATCAGCGGCGCGGCGCGGTCGGCGGCCATCGTGCCGTCGAAGCCCGCCAGCTGCTCCTTCGCCGCTGCCGCCAGCGCGTGCGGCGATTTCGCGCGCTGGGCGTAGGGGAGCAGGCGCCGCGCGGCGAGCGATAGCTCGTCGCCCTGCATCTCGCGCAGCCCCTCGAGGCTGTGCTGCGGCTTGGCGGCGAGCAACTGCTCGATGCGCTGCATGCGATACGGCAGCGCCCATTCGCTGGTGATGTAGTGCGGGTAGTCGGCCGGGTGGATGCGCTGGTTGGCGGTGGCGATCCAGCCGCGCTGCGGATCGACCTCACGCGGCGTCTGCACCGCCGGAACGCTGCCCGACCAGTCGTAGCGCGCGTCCCAGCCCGGCGACGGGACCTGGCCCTTGAGATCGTTCTCGGGCTTGCGCAGCGGCACACGCCCGGCTGCGACGAAGGCAATGTGGCCATCACGGTCGGCCACCACCATGTTCTGCATCGGCGCGGTGTACGCGGCCGAAGCGGCAACGAATTCGGCCACCGATTTCGCCAGGTTGAAGCCGATCGCCGCGTCCAGCGTGCCGGGATTCGGATCGAGCGCGGTCCAGCGCATCGCCAGCGCGTAGGCCGGTCGCACCGCCGGGCCGGTCAAGCCTTCGGTCGGCGCGCCCCCCGCGTCGGAGATCACCGGGCCGTGGCGCGTCGTGCGCACCGTCAGCGTGACGTCGGGGCGGCCCTTCACCTTGATGACCTCTTCGACGGTGTCGAACTTGGCCCAGCCGCCGGGTGTCTGGTACTGCGTCGGGTCGTCGGGCTTGATGCGCTCGATGTACAGATCCTGAACATCGGGTCCCGTGTTGGTGAAGCCCCAGGCGATGTGCTCGTTCTGCCCCAGCACCACGCCGGGCAGGCCCGGCAGCGTGGCGCCAGCCACCTTGAGGCCCGGCGCCTCCAGCCGCGCGAAGTACCACAACGCCGGCGCACTGAGCTTGAGATGCGGGTCATTGGCGAGCAGCGGCTTGCCGGTCGTCGTGCGCGAACCGCTGAGCACCCAGTTGTTCGAGCCGACACCCTCGATGCCCGACTCGGGTGCCGCCGCCAGCGCCTGCTGGCCGAGCCGGCCGTCGACCTTCAGTTCGCGGAACAATCGCGCGTAGTCGCTGCGGATCAGCGGCTTCTCGCCCGGGTACGGCGGCATCAGCTCGTCGATGCGTTCGACCGGCAGGCGCAGCGAGAGGCGCATGCGGGCGAGTTCGTTCGTCCAGTTGCCGCCGAGATCCCAGGCCATCATGATCGCCCAGGCCAGCGTGTCTTCCGGCGTCCAGGGCTCGGGGTGCAAGCCCAGAACGACGAACTCCGGCGGGCGCGCCTTCATCGCGTTCTTCAGGTAGGCATTGATGCCCGCGGTGTAGGCGCCGACGTGCGCACGCGCCTGCGGTCCGGCGTTGCGCCACTGGACGGCAGCGGCGCGCTTGACGCCGAGCGCCCGCAGGAACCTGTCGTTGTCGAGCGCGCCTTCGCCGAAGGCCTCCGCCAGCCGGCCCGAGCCGATGCGCTTGTGGGTCTCGAGCTGCCACAGCCGGTCTTGCGCATGCACGAAGCCGAGGCCGAAGAGCGCATCGTCTATCGATGCGGCCTTGATCGTGGGGATGCCATGAGCGTCGCGCTCGATGCTGATCTGCGCCGCCGGCCCGGCAAGGTCGATGCGGCCCTCAATCTGCGGCAGGGCCTGCCGGGTGTAGAACCAGGCCCCGGCGGCTGAAAGCACTGCCAGCAGCAACAACAGGATCAGGATGCGGCTCAGCCATTTCATCGGTCGTCTCCGGGCGCATGAAGCGCGCTAGCTTAGCGTGGCGCCCCATCGGCGGGTCGCCGGGTTCCTCGATCAGCGCGCGAAGGGCGCGCTTGCAAGGTTCACTTCAGCGCGCCGAGGTAGTCGCCCTTGCCCAACTCCACGCCGTTGTGCCGCAGCAGCGCATAGGCGGTCGTGATGTGGAAGTAGAAGTTCGGCAGCACGAAATGCTTGAGGTAGGGCTCGCCCTTGAGCGTCAGCGAGCCGTCGCGGCGCGGGACGACGACGTCCTTGTCTTCTGTGCCGTCGATCTGCGAGGCCGGCACCGACCTGACGTAGGCGATCGTCTTGCGCACGCGCTCGCGCAGTTCTTCCAGCGTGGCCTCGTTGTCTTCGAACTTCGGCGCCTCCGCGCCGGCCAGACGTGCCACGCCGAACTTGGCCGCGTCGCAGGCGATCTGGATCTGCTTCGTGAACGGCAGCATGTCGGGCGCGAGGCGCGTGCCCAACAGCACGGAAGCGTCGAACTTCTTCGCCGCGGCATGGGCCTCGGCCTTGTCGAGCCAATCGAGCAGGTTGCCGAGCATGCGGACGAACACGGGAACACTGGCGGAATGCATCGAGATGGACATGGGGTCTCCTGGGGGAATGATCGGCGCTCGAGAAGCGGCGATGCTACTGTCCCCGGGCCAACTCTGCAGAGCGGGCACAATGGGCGCGCCCCCAAGCGTCGCAACGCATTACGCCGACCGTGAACATCATCATCCTCGACGACTACCAGGACGCCGTGCGCAAGCTCAGGTGCGCCAGCAAGCTCGAGTCGCTCAACGCCAAGGTCTTCACCAACACCGTCAAGGGCATCGGGCAGCTGTCGGTGCGCCTGCGCGACGCCGACGTGCTGGTGCTGATCCGCGAGCGCACCCACTTTCCGAAGCAGTTGCTGGAAAAGCTGCCGCGCCTGAAGCTCATTTCGCAGACCGGCCGCGTGGGCCCGCACATCGACGTCGAGACGTGCACCCGCATGGGCATCGCGGTGGCCGAAGGCGTCGGCTCGCCGGTCGCGCCGGCCGAGCTGACGTGGGCGCTGATCATGGCGGCGATGCGCCGGCTGCCGCAGTACATCGGCAACCTCAAACACGGCGCCTGGCAGCAGTCCGGCCTGAAGGCGGCGTCGATGCCGCCGAACTTCAGCCTCGGCATGGTGCTGCATGGCAAGACCCTGGGCATCTGGGGCTACGGCCGCATCGGCCGCCTGGTCGCAGGCTACGGCCAGGCCTTCGGCATGAACGTGGTGGTCTGGGGCAGCGAAGCCGCGCGCAGCCGGGCCGCGACCGACGGCCTGCTGGTGGCCTCCAGCAGCGAGGAGTTCTTTGCCACCAGCGACGTGCTGACGCTTCACCTGCGCCTGAACGATGCGACACGCGGCGTCGTCAAGCACGAATCGCTGGCGCAGATGAAGCCGACCTCGCTGCTCGTCAACACCTCGCGCGCCGAGCTGATCGAAGAAGGCGCGCTGGTCTCGGCGCTCAACCGCGGTCGCCCCGGCATGGCAGCGGTCGACGTGTTCGAGAGCGAACCGATCCTGCAGGGGCACCCGTTGCTGCGCCTCGAGAACGCGGTGTGCACGCCGCACATCGGCTACGTCGAGCTCGACAGCTACGAGCAGTACTTCAACGCGGCCTTCGACAACGTCGTCAACTTCGTCAACGGTCAGCCGAGCAACGTCGTCAACCCCGATGCCCTGAAGGTGCTGCGTTGAACGGAGCGCCCCACGCGCCGCAGTCCCCCGCCGACCTCTTCTGGACTTTCACCCGCATGTCGCTGCAGGGTTTCGGCGGCGTGCTCGCGGTCGCGCAGCGAGAGCTCGTCGAGCGCACGCAGTGGATGACCCGCGAGCAGTTCGTCGAGACGCTCTCGGTGAGCCAGGTGCTGCCCGGACCCAACGTGGTCAACATGTCGCTGATGATCGGCGATCGCTACTTCGGCCTGCGCGGCGCCCTTGCGGCGCTTGCCGGCATGCTGGTGGTGCCGCTCGCCATCGTGCTGGTGCTGACAGCGCTGTACGCCGAGTTCGCCGGCGATCCGCGGGTCAGCGGCGCCCTGCGCGGCATGGGCGCCGTGGCTGCCGGCCTCGTCATCTCGACCGCGCTGAAGCTCGCCTCCACCCTGCGCAAGAGCGCGCTGGGTGTCGCACCCAGCCTGCTGCTGGCTGCCCTCACCTTCGGCGCGATCGGCGTGCTGCGATGGCCGCTGATGTGGGTGCTGCTGGCGCTGGCGCCGCTCGCCGTCGGCCTCGCGTGGCACAGGCTGCCCGCGCGATGAACGCGCTCACCGCCTCCGAGCTGCTGTCGCTTTTTGGGCAGTTCCTCGTGCTCAGCATGCTGTCGATCGGCGGGGCGATCACGACCGCGCCCGAGATGAACCGCTACCTGGTGGGCGACCAGCACTGGCTGACCGACGCGCAGTTCACCGCATCGGTCGCGATCGCGCAGGCAGCACCGGGGCCCAACGTGCTGTTCGTCGCCGTGCTCGGCTGGAACGTCGCCGGCCCGATCGGCGCCCTGGCGACGATGAGCGGCATCCTGTTGCCGTCGACCGCGCTGTCGCTGTGGGCCACGCGCTGGGGCCAAGCGCGCCGAGAAACCCGCGGCGTGCGCGCCTTCACCACCGGCATGGCGCCGCTGACGATCGGCCTGCTGCTGGCGACCGGCTGGGTGCTTGCCGGGCCGGCGGCCGGCCACGTGGGCGCGATGCTGCTGGTGGCCGCCACCGTGCTCGTGATGCTGCGCACCAGGCTGAGCCCGATGTGGCCGGTGGCCGGGGGGGCGCTGGTCGGGGCGCTCGGCTGGGCGTGATGGGCCAGGACTCGAGGCTCCGCCCCTGCTCGCCCTGAGGTATCGAAGGGCCGGCGAGGTATCGAAGCCTGCTGTGCGCGAGCCCTTCGATACCTCAGGGCGCACGGTTCTGCGGCACTATCCCCGCAGCGCGTCGGCCACCATGATCGGCAGCTCGGTCAGGTCGCGCGCGACGGTGGCGGGAAGATCGTCCCAATCGGAGCCGGCGAACAGCACCTCGGCGCCGCCGGTCGGGTCTGAACGCACGCACACCGCGAGCGGAATCTCCGGTTGCGACGCGGGACCTTCCATCAGCACCGGCGTGCCGCCGTCGGACGATTCGAAGACGATGAGCGTGAGTTCGTCGCCCGGCTCGCCATAGGTCTGCACGTTGGGACACAAGCGGGTGAACACCGTCAGCCCGTGTCTCTGGGCGCACGCTTCGATGCGCTCCACCGTTTCCGTCACCCGGAAGCGGCTCGACTGCGACAGCGGATGGCGGTCATGAGCAAGCGCGCTGCGGCCCACGCCGAGCGCCGCCATCACGACGGCGACGCTGCTGGTCATCCAGAAACGGAACGGGTGTTTCATCGAGAGCTCTCCGCGGTCTTGCAGCCGATGGAACCGAGTCTGGGCCCGGTCCGCGACCTCCCTGTGAACTCCGGTAACGCCGGCCCGCGGGGAGCGGGCTCTCATGCTTTGTCGCAAATTCGGTGGATTCAACATAGAACATGTTTTGAGCCGCGTCCACCGCCGCGGGAGCTTCTCACGAAAGTGCCGCGTGCAGCAAGCCCTGATCGCGACGAATGGCGGCTGCTCGCGCCTGCGTTCGCTTCGCTTACGCCGCGTAAGCCGCGTCCGCTGCGAGTACGGTCGAAGCAGTTCTCATCGTTGCACCTCGCGGCGCGTCACTTCGTCCCGAAGATCTTGTCGCCGGCGTCGCCGAGGCCGGGAATGATGTAGCCCACCTCGTTGAGATGGCTGTCGATCGCTGCCGTCCAGCAGCGCACGTCGGGGTGCGCGTTGTGCAACGCAGCAACCCCCTCGGGTGCGGCGACCAGCACCAGCGCGCGGATGTCGGTGCAGCCGCGGCTCTTCAGCAGCTCGACGGTGGCGATCATCGACCCCGCGGTGGCGAGCATCGGGTCGATGATGATCGCGGTGCGCTCGTCGAGGTGGCCGACGAAGCGCTCGAAGTAGTTCTCGGGCTGCAGCGTCTCGTGGTTTCGGCTCAGGCCCACGACGCTCACCTTGGCGTTGGGAATCATGTCGAGCACACCGTCGAGCATGCCGAGGCCCGCGCGCAGGATGGGCACGACCGTCACCTTGCGCCCGCTGATCTGGTCGATCTCCGTCGGGCCGCTCCAGCACTGGATGGTGGTCTTCTCGAGCGGGAAATCGGCGGTCGCCTCGTAGGCGAGCAGCCGCGCCAGCTCGTTGGTCAGCTCGCGGAACTTCTTGGTCGAGATGTCGTGCTCGCGCAGCAGCCCGACCTTGTGCTTGACCAGCGGATGCGTGACGTCGATGACCGGCATGATCTTGGCCGTTGTGATGGGTTCGTCCCAGTGTAGTGGCAGGCCGCGCTCAGAGACCGTCCAGCAGCGCGGGAACCAGCGTCGCGGCGCTGCCGCGCAGAACGGCGTGCGCTTGCGCATCGATCTCGCTCGGCTCGGGGTTGACGATGACCACGTACGCACCCGCACGGCGCGCCAGCTGCGCGAGCCCGGCTGCCGGCCACACGGCGCCGGAGGTGCCGATGACCAGCATCACCTCGCTTTCTCGGGCGGCGTGCTGCGCCGCGTCCAACGCCGCGGGGGGCAGCATCTCGCCGAACCAGACCACGCCGGGGCGCACGAGGTTGCCGCACTCGCTGCAGCGCGGCGGCTGCGCCGGCGCCGCCGCGCCGGGTTCGCAGTGGCGCCCGCGCGGGCAGGCGTTCAGCCAGCAGTCTTGCAGGATGTCGCCGTGCAGCCGGATCGTCTCGACGATTCCCGCGCGCTGGTGCAGGTCGTCCACGTTCTGCGTCACGAGCGTCAGGCGCGTGGGATGGCGAGCGGCGAAGGTGGCGAGCGCCATGTGCCCCGCATTCGGCTGCGCGGCGCGCACGCCCAGCCGCCGCTCGGCGTACCAGTCCCACACGAGTCGCGGATCGGCGCGAAAGCCTTCTTCGCTTGCGAGCTGCATCGGATCGAATCGAGACCACAGTCCGGTCAGCGCATCGCGGAAGGTCGGGATGCCGCTCTCGGCCGACATGCCGGCGCCGGTGAGCACGCAGACCTTCCGTGCGTCCGCGAGACGCGCCCGCACGGCCTGCAGCGCCGGCTCGTCCATCGTCAGCGTTCGCGCTGGCGCAGCGCCTCGTACAGGCAGATGCCCGAGGCCACCGACACGTTGAGGCTTTCCACCGCGCCCTTCATCGGAAGGCGCACCAGCTCGTCGCAGGTGCGGCTGGTCAGCTGGCGCATGCCCGCGCCTTCGGCACCGAGCACCAAGGCCAACGGGCCGGTCAGGTCGAGCTCGTAGAGCGACTTCTGCGCATCGTCGGAGGTGCCGACGACGCGGATGTTGCGCTCCTTCAGCTCGTTGAGCGTGCGCGCGAGGTTGGTCACCATGAAGTACGGCACCGTCTCGGCCGCGCCGCTCGCGACCTTGGCAACCGTCGCGTTCACGCCCACCGCGTGGTCCTTGGGCGCGATGACCGCATGCGCGCCGGCGCCGTCGGCCACGCGCAGGCAGGCGCCGAGGTTGTGCGGGTCGGTGATGCCGTCGAGCACCAGCAGCAGCGGATCGCCCTCGACGGCGTCGAGCGTGTCGTCCAGCGAATGGCTCATCTGCACCGGCTGCACTCGCGCGACCACGCCCTGGTGGCGGTGCGTGCCGCACATCTTCTGCAAGCGGTCGTCGTCGCTGTCGACCAGCTTCGCGCCGGCCTCCTTGGCCCGCTCGACGAACTGCCGCATGCGCTGGTCGCGCCGCGTGGCGTCGACATGGATCTCGGTGATGGATTGCGGCGCCGTCTTGAGCCGCACGGTGACGGCGTGAAAGCCGAAGAGGATCTTGTTACTCATGGCCGGGATGGTAAGGGCTAGCCTGTGGCCGTTCGCCGGGTTTCATGGCCCTGTCATGCGCCTCGCCTACCGTGCGGACCGAACCACAACAGCTCAGGAGACCTCTCATGTCAGTTCTTCCAGGAACCCGCGCCGCGGCGACCATCGCCGCCGCGCTGCTGCTCGCCGCCCTGCCCGCCGCGGCCGACAAGGGCAAGCGCCACACCGAGGCCGCACCGCTGGTCATCGGCCACCGCGGCGCGCCCGGCTACCTGCCCGACCACACGCTCGAGAGCTACACGCTCGCGATCCAGCTCGGCGCCGACTACATCGAACCCGACGTCGTCGCCACCCAGGACGGCCACCTCATCGCGCGCCACGAGCCGAACCTGATCGCGACGACCAACGTCAAGGATCTGCCGCAGTTCGCCAACCGCAAACGCAAGGCGATGGTGGACGGCGCCGAGGAAGAAGGCTTCTTCGCGAGCGACTTCACGCTTGCCGAGATCCGCCAACTGCGCGCGATCCAGCCGCTCGCCGACCGCGACCCGTCGTTCAACGGCCGCTTCATGATCCCGACGATCGAGGAGGTGATCGAACTGGCCAAGCGTAAGTCGCGCGAGGAAGGCCGGCGCATCGGCGTCTATCCCGAGACCAAGCACCCGACCTACCACCAGCAACTGGGCCTCGCGCTCGAAGACCGCCTGCTCGCCGTGCTGCAGCGCGCCGGCTGGAACCATCGTCATGCGCCGGTCTTCATCCAGTCCTTCGAGACGGCGAACCTCAAGGCGCTGCGCGGCAAGACCGGCGTGCGCCTGGTGCAGCTCGTGGATGCCGACGGCGTCAACCCCGACGGCACGCTCGCCTTCAACCCGCCCTTCGACAAGCCCTACGACTGGGTCGTCTCGGGCCGGCGCGGCTCGTACGCGGACTTGGTGACGCCGCACGGGCTGGCCGAGGTGCGCACCTACGCCGACGGCATCGGGCCGTGGAAGCCGTACCTGATCAGCAGCGCCTGCAAGCTGATCAGCAACGGGGCGTGCGCCGACAGCAACGGCGACGGGCTCGTCGACGAGCGCGACCGCGCCTTGCTGCCGCCGAGCAACGTGGTGGCCAACGCGCACCAGCTCGGGCTACTGGTGCACCCCTACACCTTCCGCAATGAACAGAAGCGGCTCGCGAGCAATTTCGGGGGCAATCCGGTGAACGAATATCTGGCGTTCTACGAACTCGGGGTCGACGGGCTGTTCAGCGACTTCGCGGGCACGGCGTTCGCGGCGCGGGCGATGCATCTGTTGAAGACCGACCAGGCCTCCGGGAAATGATTGCT
>CAJPFZ010000501.1 GCA_905339355.1 Burkholderiaceae bacterium | reverse complement strand
GACCTTCCCAGGCCGCGGCCAATGAACTCCGGGGCCACGTACAGGGCTTCAACCTCGCCCTGTCCGGGGTTGAACTGGCCGAAGGCCACAATCCGGCCCTCGTCCTCTGCAACGAGGGTCTGGGCCGTGCTGATTGAGGCTGCGAAGGCTTCGGGCTCCAGGGACTTTGCCCAGGCGAGCACCTCTTCACGCTCGTAGTGTGTGCCGCAGAGCTCGAGCACCGACGTCAAAAAGACTGTCCATATGCCGTCCCTGTCTGCGGCCACGGCTGTGCGTATGAGCGGCTTTTTTATCTCAAGGGCGCTGTTCATTTCTGAATTTTTATCGCGCACAGGCTTCCGCACATCGTGCATACCGATTCGTCCTCGGGCGGGCTCGTGCTCCTTATGGCCCGCGCTTTCTCGGGGTCTATTGAAAGCCTTATCTGCTCGTCCCAGTCGAGGGCTTTTCTCGCACGGGCGAGCTTTTTGTCAGCCTCTATCGCGCCTTTGGCCCTTTTGGCGATGTCCCCGGCGTGGGCCGCGATCCTCGCGGCTATGACGCCCTCTTTCACGTCCTCAATCGTCGGCAGCCTCAAGTGCTCGCTCGGCGTGACGTAGCAGAGAAAGTCCGCTCCGGCGGAGGCGGCTATGGCCCCGCCTATTGCCGAGGTTATGTGGTCGTAGCCCGGGGCTATGTCAGTCACAAGCGGGCCGAGAACGTAAAAGGGCGCGCCGTTGCAGAGCCTTTTCTGCAAGAGTATGTTCGCCTCTATCTGGTCGATTGGAACGTGTCCAGGCCCTTCTATCATGACCTGTACCCCTTCGTCAAAGGCCTTTTTTGCGAGCTCGCCCAATGTGATGAGCTCGGAGACCTGCCCCCTGTCGGTCGCGTCGGCGAGGCAGCCCGGGCGGAGCCCGTCGCCGAGGCTCAGGACCATGTCGTATTTTTTGGCTATCTTCACTAGCCTGTCATAGTCCTCGTAAAGCGGGTTCTCCTTCTTGTTGAACTTCATCCACTCGGCCGTGAGCGCCCCGCCCCTGCTCACTATGCCCATGATGCGCCCTTCTTTCCTCGTGCGCTCGACAGAGCTCCTCGTCACTCCGCAGTGGACGGTGACGAAGTCTACCCCGTCTTCTGCGTGCCGCTCTATGGCTTCGAACATCTCCTCGCCCGAAAGCTCGACGAAGGACTTGCCGCTCTTTCTCGCGTCGTGGGCCGCCTGGTAGATGGGCACGGTGCCGATGGCAACCGTCGATTCGGCCATGACAGCCTT
>CAJPFZ010000500.1 GCA_905339355.1 Burkholderiaceae bacterium | reverse complement strand
CGCGCCCGCCTGCTGGCGCTGGGCCTTCTGGGCATTGGCCTGGCAGGCCTGGCACAGGCACAAGTGCCCGGCGGCTACGCCGAGGCGCCTGCCAACGTCACGCTGACCTACCATGGGTCCGACGACAGCGTGCTGTCGCTGCGGCAGATCGGCAACCAGGTGGTCGGCTTCAGCCAGCATCCGCTGGGCCAGCAGGCCTATGTCTTCACCGGCCAGACCAGTGGCCAGCAGATCGTTGGCCAGTACGTCACGTTGCCACGCGGCGGCAGCACGAGCACGGGGGCCATGACCTTGGCGTGGTCACAGGGCGGCTCGCAGCTCAGCCGCGTCAGCGGTGGATTCGGCATCCAGACCTGGACCGCCAAGCTGCCGACCCAGTTCGTCTTTCCGAAGGGCGGCGAGGCGCGCTTTCAGACCACGTCGGCTGGCGACATGGACGGTGCCTATCAAGGCAAGGACGGCAGCCGCATCTGGGTGCGCCAGACCGGCGGCGGCGCGGTGTTCTGGTATGCCGAGCGCTTTGCGAGCCCCGCCGACACGCGGCCGGTCTACGCCAGCGTCGGCATCGGCACGCGCGGCGCCCAGGGCCAGTTGAGCGGCCAGTTCTGGGATCTGCCGCACCAGACCGGCCCGCTGCTAAGCGGCACCATTGTCGGCGCCGTGTCAGGCGGATCGCGCGACTTCGCCATCAACATGCTGCCCTGGCCGGCCGGCCCCTCGCCGCGAGGTGTCTCGTACAGGGCCGACTACGCCGTCGACCTGGACCGCTTCGAGCAGGAGATCCGCGACCGCGCGACGCCGTTCGCCGTCGGCTTCAGCTATGCCATCGCGCAAGACGGCAACGTGCTGCGCCAGGGTGCCGGCGGTTCGCGCTGGGTGCCCATTTCCGACCCCGGCCAACAACCCGGGACCGGTTTGGTGACCGGGATCAACCCGGCGTACACGCTCCCGTTCACGACCGGCACATTGGGCGAAATGGCCAGCACGAGCAAGACGGTGACGGCCGTGGCCGTACTCAAGGCGCTGCGAGACAAGGGCATCTCGGTGGACGCTCCGGTGACACCCTATCTGCCGACGGCATGGGTGCGCGGGCCCGGCATGGACACGGTGACGTTCCGCCAGCTGCTCTCCCACGGCATGAAGCCGACCGTCGGCAACCGGCTGGGGCGCGGGGCCGCCAACTGCAAGGTCGACTTCTACGGCTGCCTGCGCGACGCGGTCGCCACCGGCATGACCCAGCCTGCTGACTACGACAACATCCACTACACGTTGATGCGCTACATCCTGCCGATCGTCCACAACGGGGTGGCCGCGCAAGTCTGGATCGCCGCCCAGAACGACGAGGCGACGGTCAATCAGGTTCTGAGCGCCGATTTCCGCGACCGCATCCGGGCGGTGCTCGCCAGCGTGGGCGTCGACGCCGACTTCCAGTACGTCGTCGGCCCAGGCGAGCATGCGGCCTTCCGCTATCCCTGGGCCAACCCGCTCACCAGCGAGATCGCCCCGGTGGGCAGCGAGGACGACTACCTCGCAGCCGGCTCGGGGGGGTTGAAGATGAAGCCATCGGAGTTCGCCAAGTTCCTGTCGCGCCTGGAGCGCGGCGACATCCTGGGCGCCGCCGACATGGCCACCCTGCGCGACATCTCCTACGGCGAAACCAGTTCGATGCAGGGACCGGGCGGCGTGGGCCCGCTGTGGCGCAAGAACGGCGGCGCTTCCGGGACGGCGTCGCAGCTGGTGGTGTATCCCGGCACCGAGGTGTTCTACAACCAGAACTCCACCGGGCATCCGAATCAGCCGTCGCTGGCGTCGACGCTGCGCGATGCGTGGGCGGCGTCGCTGGTGGGTGCTCCGTAGAAATGCGGCAAGTTCTCCGGCCGGAGCGTGCGCGTCCGCACCAACCCGGCCGGGCCGCAGAGCGGGTGGTGTGCGGCGCGTCGCGCATTGCGTGGTCCAGATCCTAAAGATCCACGTCTGCAACGCGAACCTTGCACTGTCGGACCAGTGCAAAGGCCCAGCATCAGCAGGCGGCGGCAACACCCGTTGGTGGTCGGAACTGCAAATCGGCCGATGTTGCTGAAGGCTGCCCTTCGCGGGCCAGCTCCTGAATCGGACGAGTGCTCAGGGGCGCAGCGGCAGACTCACAGTCTCGGCCAGGAGCCGACAATCAAACAAGACCGCTTTGTCGTCGTCTCATTTCAGCACTTTTGCAGCGCCATGGACGGCCAGGGTCCCAACGGATCGGGCTGCTGGCGGACCGATTCACGCTCAGTCGATGTGAGTGAGACGGGTGGGGTGACTTGCTGCCGGGGGCAATGAACGCGGGGGTGCACCAAGGCGACCGTGAGACGCCCAGTGGTAACGGAAGCAAGTCGCGCACGACAGGCCGCCTTGACACTTGCTTCACGAGCGTCCGTCTAGACTTCCACCACCGCGGGTAACCCCGACACCTCGAACCGCATGCCCATCGTTCCTGCTCCGCGTATCCTCGTGGTCGATGACCACGCTGCCCTGCGCTCGCAGATCGTGTCCGTCCTGGAGAGCGCGGGATGGAGGGTCGAGGAAGCCAGCGACGGCCGACTTGCGTTGCAGATGGTGCTCGAGCAGCCGCCCGACGTACTGCTGCTCGACCTGGGCCTGCCTGGGCTGGACGGCCTGAACGTGTGCGCTCAGCTGCGCGAGCGGGCCGACCGCCACGTGCCGGTGCTGATGCTGACCGCGCGGGACACGCTGTCCGACAAGGGCCGCGGCTTTGCTGCCGGGGCGGACGACTACCTGCTCAAGCCCTTCGCCAGCGAGGAGCTGCTGTGGCGCTGCCAAGCGTTGGCGCGACGCGGAGAACTGGGCCGCAGCCCAGTGCTGCAGCGCGGCGCATTGCGCATCGACCGCCGCAGCGGCGAGGTGCACTCTGGCGATCGCCTCGTCGAGGTCAATGGCCACGCACTGCGGCTGCTGGTTGCCCTGGCAGAGGCCTGGCCGCGCACCCTCAGCCGCAGCGAGCTGCTGCAGCAGTTGTGGTCCGACGAGCCCCCTGCGTCCGATGCCTTGCGCAGCCACCTGTACACGTTGCGCCAGAACCTCGGCGAGGACCAGCACCTGGTGAAGACCGTGCACGGGGTGGGACTGAGGTTGGACGTGCCGGACGATGGGGGTGGCTGAGCGTCAGCCCGCGTTCCGCCCGCGCATGCAGCGCCGGCTCATGCTCGTCTTCGCGGCCTTCACGCTGGCAGTGGTGTCGGTGATGGGCGCATTGTCCATGGCGTTCGTCTATGTGGTCGAGGACGAGTTCTTCGATGAATTGCTGCAGGCCGAGGAGGCGCGTCAGCGTGCCCATCACCGCGCGCATGGCAGCTACACCGCCCCTGCGCTGCCCTTCGTTCGCGTGCACGAGCGCGGCGAGGCCTTGCCGCCCGACCTGGCCGCGCTACATGTTCGCCAGCCAGGACGGCGCGAGGTCGCGGGCGCGGATGGCAGGCACTACCACCTGCGTCCGCTGAGCGAGGACGGCACGGTGCTGGTGGCCGAGGTGGCCGACCAGCTCGTGGTGCGCGGGATGCGTACGGAACTGCTGCAGTGGCTGCTGGCCGCCACCGTCGGCCTGACCCTTCTGGCCTTGATGCTCGCCGCATGGCTGTCGCGTCGAACGAGCAAGCCGCTGGCCACGTTGGCTCGGCGTGTGGCCTGCAGCACGCCCAACACCCTGCCCGAAGACCTGGCACAGGGGCTGGATCACGACGAGATCGGCGAACTTGCGCGACACCTGGACGAACTGCATCGGAGGACAGGAGCCTTCATTGAGCGAGAACAGGGTTTCACGGCCGATGTCGGCCATGAGCTGCGCACACCGCTGGCGGTGATCGCAGTCGTCGCCGGGCGTCTTGAGGCACAGGCGACCGCCGAGCAGCAGTCTCTGGTCCGTGCCCTGCACGCGGCCGCGTGGCAACTGCAGCAAACCGTGGAGCTGATGCTGGCCCTTGCGCGCGAGGCACCGCTGTCCCCGCACTCTCCGGAGGAACACCGTCTGCTGCCCATGCTGGAGCAACTCCTGCTGGCGCACGCACCCCTCCTTGACCGTGAAGGCGTGCAGGTCACCTTGGAGGTACCGGCGGATCTAACGAGGCCGTGGTCGCCTGCGCTGACACAACTGCTGGTTGGCAACCTACTAGCCAACGCGATCGCCCATCGCCAGTCACCGCTCGTGCACATCCACGCCGATGCGAACGTGCTGCAGGTATGCAACGCGAGTGATCCGCCCCCCGCAGCTGTGCTGGAGCATGACAGCGGCATCGGCGCTCGCGGGATCAAAGGCGCCGCGAGTTTGGGGCTAGGCCACGGCTTGTCCATCGTGCGCCGGCTGGCCGAGAGGCACGCGCTTCGCCTGGATCTTGTCCACCGCGATGGCCGCACCTGCGCGATCCTCGGCGCGGCCGTCGCGTACCCGCGCAGGCCCACCGGCGGGCAGGAGACCCACCGGGACTGAGCCCCGCCCTCGGGCTTCGCGAATGCTTCACGTCGTCGGCCCTACCGTGCACGGGCGGTGGTCGTCACCGCGACCTCCTACCACCGCACATGGCCAAGCATCGCCGCCCCACCGCCCGAATCGTCCGCAGGATAGTGATCGCCCTGACCGCTGCAGCCGCAACCCTCGGCGCACTGTGGTGGTTGTTCTTCGCCCTGAAACCCTACACGATCCACCCGGAGCACCTCCAGGCGCGCTACGCGCATGCGACGCCCGACTCGCAGGCCGGCCCGGTCCAGCTCGGACCCGTTGAGGTCGTGCAAGTAGGGGGTACGACCGCGTGGGCGCAATCACTGAGCTTTCGCAGCTTCGACGGTGCGCTGGTACTCGGCCGGATCGTTCATCCCACGGACCCCGCTGACGCCGCAGCGGCGGGTGCGACGCCTAACCAGCGCCGGGTGATGCTGGCCTTGCACGCCATGGGGCGCACGCAGTGGCGTTGGTGGCAGGGCGAGTTCAAGGGACGCCCTACCATCGAGAACACCCACCGCTTGGCGGAACGGGCTCTGCAGGCGGGACATGTCGTGCTGGCGCTCGATGCGCGAGGGCACGGCGACCGCAAGGACCCCCACCAGCCGCTGATCGCGCGCAAGTTGTTGCGCGACCTGCACCTGTGGGGACAGCGTGAGCCCTACGAAAGACTCATCACCGACACGGTCAAGGACTACCGTGTGTTGCTGGATTGGGTGGCACGACAGTCCGGTCTGGACGCAGCGCGGGTACGTGCCGCGGGGTACAGCATGGGTGCGCAGATGGCGCTGCTGCTGGCGGCCGTCGACTCCCGGGTACACAGCGTCGCGGCAATGGTGCCGCCGCACCTCGACGCCAAAGTGGCGGTTGTCGCGCCGTCGACCGTAGTTTCGCGGCTGGCGCAAGTCGAGGTCTGGCTGCTCACTGCAGATGATGACGAGCATGCCTCACTGTCCGAGAGCGAAGCCTTGTTCGTCGCGCTGCCCAGCACAGCCAAGCGCCACCTGCGGTTTCCGGGCGGCCACGTTTTGCCGGCCGCCTACGTGGACCAGCTGCAATCCTGGATCGCGACCCCACCACGCCGCTCGCCTTGAACATCGAACATCTGCTTTGCGGTCGTCTAGCAGCGCTGGCCAACTTCTGCTACGGGTCGAACGCGCAGCTTCGTGCACGCGACGAGCGGTCATGGGAAATGGTGCTCAGAGCGGCGCCCCGAGCCGTGCGACCGCTGTACCTCGCATCGACGATGTTCGCGCCAATCGCGGTTGGCGCGCCCTACTGGCTGCTTGATGCCAGTCAGCGTGAGCTCGCCATCCGTGTTCGACTGACAGAACGCCGCATCCCAGCCAGCCAAGTTCATCCATCAAGGCGCTTCGAGCTGGTGGGCTCGAGTCGATCCAGCAGTCGCCAGCGCGGCGCGACGATGTCGTGGTTCGGGTGGGCCTGCCAGCTCGACCTCCGCATCTTGTGGCCGGTGCAGAGCGCCGCGGAATAGACGGCGTGCTCTCACGCCGGGTTCGGCGACTGGCTCGTCACCTCCTGCACTTGTCCTGCCCCCGATCGGCGAAGGACGCGCCGGCGATCGGGACGAACTCCCACGAGTATTCGTTCGGCCGCAGGGTCAGCGCGAGCACGCCCAATGCATTGCCGAGAGCCTCGCTGCCGCCGCGCGCCGGGCGCAGAGCGTGCGGGTCTGCGCCGCCGGTCCCGACGACGAAGCTGCGCATGCCGCCCTCACGATCGACTTCACCCTGATCATTCATCGGCGCCAGACGCTCGTAGATGTGGTCATGCCCGCTCAGCACGATGTCCGCTCCCGCATCGAACAGCAACTTCCACGCGTGGGCCATCTTCAGGCTCGGCCCGTGCCCGCCGGAGGTAAATGGGGGGTGGTGCCAGAACGCCAGAGTGCAGGGTCTGTCATTGCTTTCGAGTTCCGCAGCCAGCCAGACCATCTGTTCGGACCCGGGGCCAGCTTCGATGTTGCTGTTCAGCGCGACGATGCGCCAGCCACCGATGTCCAATGCGTAGTAGCCCTTGCCGGTGGCACCCGCTCGAGCGCCCCAGTAGTCGAAGTAGGCCTGTGCCTGTGGCGTGCGGTAGTCGTGGTTGCCCGGTACGGGCCAGGTGCGTGCCTTGAATCGGCCCCATGTGGGGTCGTAGCAGTCGCGGAACTGCTGAGCCGTGCCATCGCGGTAGGCAAGGTCCCCGAGCGCCAACACAGTGCCGGGCATCCGCTCGATCAGTGCCGCTGTGGCAGCGGCTCCGCTTTGCTCGGGTGGGGCGCTGCGGCACTGCGCGATATCGCCCGCAGCAAGCAGGGTGTGAGCATCTGCAGCGCTGGACGACGCCGACGAGGGCTGCTGGGCCGGCGCCGACGGCGAAAATGCGGCGACGCAGGCGACGATCATCGAGGCGCGCAACAAGCCAGACCTCATCGACTGCAGCCGCAAGCATGGTCTGCGCGCCATCTTATCGGCGTGAGCCTCGCCACATCGGTGCCGTTCTTGACATCGAGTGAGGGTGAGTAGGCGATGAATCATCGGCGTGAATCATCGCGCGCCTCGGAGTCGTCCACAACGAGAGAGTGGAATCGGCGCCCAAACCGCCGGCCCTCGCAACTGTCGACGCGACGAAGATCGATGCCCTTCGGGGCAGCCAGCGATCTTGAGGTTCAAGCGGCGGCGGTCTCGCTGCCGCCTCCGAGCAGCGGCAGACCTCGACCGGCTCGGCCGGCCGATGCACCCGCAGGACCTTCGCCGGCACGACTGCATCGTCTACTTGAGCCGCCGCATGACGCGAGGCTCGCTCACGGCCGCCAGCTGTTCTCCATCCGCACGCCGACGACGATGGCACACGCGGCAGCCGGTGCGCGGCGGCGGCGCATCTGGGGCGACGAGAAGCGCAGGACCGGGGTCGGCGCGCGCAGCGCGCTTCGTGGTCTGACTCGCCGCAGCTGTTTGAGCGCAGTGAGCGCAGCGAACGTAGCGAGTTCTGCGGCGCGACCACGGGCCGAGCATCGCAGTGGAGTCGGCGCGCAGCGCCGACCGGCCCGGCTGCGCTGCCGACGCGCACCGGCTGGCGCGAGGCGTGCCCGTTGCAGGTGGCGGCGTGGGGGTGGGAACTGGTGTGCTGTATGGCGCGGGCCCTTCGATACCTCAGGGCGAACGGGAGGGGGGTGGGCGAACGGGAGGGAGTGCTACTGCGGCGAGCACTTCGACAAGCTCAGTGCGAACGGGTTTGATGCGGCGGTTCGGCGGGGCTCGGTGCGAACGGACGCGATGCGGCGCTTCGACTACGAGGCTCAGTGCCCGGGTCCGGTGGTGCACTTCGACAAGCTCAGTGCCAACGGTGTGATGTGGCCCTCAAGCTTCGAGCACGTATTCGCCCGGCGCCGCGCACAGCGGCGCATACGCCGCGCTGCCAAACGCAGCACGCGCCTTGACCCGCGGCCCGCTGTGCTCCGCGAGCCAGCCGGCCCAGTGCGGCCACCAGGAGCCGTCGCGCTTCTGCGCGCCGTTGAGCCAGTCTTGCGGGTCCGGCGGCAGGTCGCCGCGGGTGAAGTGCTCGGTGCGGCCCAGGCGGGGCGGGCGCACGATGCTTTGCACGTGGCCGCTGGTGCTGAGCACGAAGGTGCGCCGCTCGCCGAAGTGGCGTGCCGCGCGGTAGACGCCGTGCCAGGGCATCAGGTAGTCCTCGCGGCCGCCCACGTAGTAGCCGTCGACACGCAGCTTGCGAAAGTCGATGGCGGTGCCGGCGAGCGTCAACGCGCCGGGCCGCTCGAAGACGCGGCGATCGATCATGTCGACGAAGTCGCGCTGCAGCGCTGCGGGCAGGCGGGTCGAGTCGTTGTCCCAGTACAGCACGTCGAGCGAAGGTGGATGGCGGCCCATCAGGTAGTTGTTGACCCAGTAGTTCCACACCAGGTCGTTGGGCCGCAGCCAGGCGAACAGGCGAGCGAGGTCGGCGCCTTCCATCAGCCCGCGCTGCTCCGACCATTGCACCGATGCCTGCATCGTCTCGCGCGACGCGAAGCGTTCGAGCACCGAGCCGTTGTCGGCCAGCGGCGCGGTGACGAGCAGGCTGTGGTGCGCCACCGCGCGCTCGCGCCGCATCGCGAGCAGCCCCATCGCGGCGATGGCGGTCAGCCCGCCGGCGCAGGCGCTGATCAGGCCCACCGTGGCGCTGCGCGAGATCGAGCGCACCACCTCGATGCCTTGCAGCGTGGTCTGCACGTAGCGCTCGAGCCCCGCGTCGCGCAGCGACACGTCGGGGGTGCGCCAGCTGAGGCAGAACAGCTGGAAGCCCTGCTCGACGAGGTAGCGGAACAGGCTGTTCTCCGGCCGCAGGTCGAAGATGTAGAACTTGTTGATCTGCGGCGGCACCATCAGCAGCGGCCGGCGGTGCACGGTGGGCGTGGCGCTGCCGTACTGGATCAACTCGAACAGCGGATGGCGGTAGACCACCGCGCCCGGCGTCGTCGCGAGATCCACGCCGACCTGAAACGCATCGGGGCGGATCTGCTGCGGCATCGCGCGCCGGTGCAGCACGTCGCCGGCCCATTGCTTGAGCCCGTTGACGGCGCTGCCGCCCTCGGTGGTTTCGGCGCGCTTGAGCGCCGCCGGGTTGAGCGG
>CAJPFZ010000499.1 GCA_905339355.1 Burkholderiaceae bacterium | reverse complement strand
TGACCCCGAACGTCGGTGTCGAACTCGTGCTCGGGATTCCGCCCAAGATCAAGGCCCGCGCGACCGGCACGGTCGCGTTCCTCGGAGACAACGTGTTGTCGGCCAAGAGCGTGTCGCCGACCATGTTCGTCAACTACCACTTCGGCGCCGAAGGCGACACCTGGCGCCCCTATCTCGGCGCCGGCGTCAACTACACCAAGTTCACCGACATCGAGTCGAAGCTGGCGCCCGAGGTCGAGATGAGCGACTCCACCGGCTGGGCGGTGCAGGCCGGAATCGACTACACGATCAACAAGCAATGGGGCGCCTTCGCGAGCGTCGCGGCGGTGAAGGTCAAGAGCAAGCTGGTCGCGGCCGGCAGCACGGTGCTGCAGACGACGATCGACTTCCGGCCGGTGATCTACACGGTCGGGCTCGCGTATCGGTTCTGACGCGCCGTGCGGGCGTGTCTGCGAAGACGCACCCGCACGTCCGTGGCCGCTCGGTCAGTCCAGCGGTCGCGGATGCTGGCCCGCATCCAGCGCAGCCCACTGCACCAGCGCATCGAGCGCCGGCCGCGCCGCGTTGGCGTTGGGATGGTTGACCATCGCGACGACGACGTAGCGCCGGCCGCTGCCGGACAGGACATAGCCGGCGATGCCGGCGACGTCGCGCAGCGAACCGGTCTTCAGGTGGGCGCGGCCGAGCGCGCTCCTGGCGCGGCGCATCGTGCCGTCGACGCCGCTGACGGGCAGCGAGCTCATCAGCTCGGGCATGGTCGGTCCACCCCAGGCGACCTGCAGCAGCCGCGCGAGCAGCGCGGCGCTCGCCCGGTGCTCGCGCGACAGGCCCGAGCCGTTGTCGATCAGCAGGCTGCGCGAGACCGTCTCGCCGAGCCTCGCCTCGGCCCACTGCTGCAGCGTCTCGCGCGCCGCCTGTGGCGAGCCGATGCCCTTTTGCATCAGCCCGAGCGTCAGGAACAGCTGCTGCGCCATCGTGTTGTTGCTGAACTTGTTGACGTCACGTATGAGTTCGGCCAGTGCCGGCGAGCTGACGACGAAGCTGGGCGTCGCGAGCGGCGCGGCGCCCTCGCGCACGCTGCCGCTGATCGTGCCGCCCATCTCGCGCCACAGGCCGAGCAGCAGGCGCGCGTCGTAGCCCTTCGGATCCGCGAAGGCGAGCGGCCACTGCTTCTCGCCGCAGCTGGCGGCGTAGTTGCCGGCGAAGCGAAGGCGCGCGGGGTCGACGAAGTCGGCCTTCGCGGCCGCGCGCCAGTCGTCGCACGGGCCGTCGGCCAGCGGCAGGCTCGCATCGGCGCGCACCCCGGCCAGCGGCGGCTCGACGCTCACCGTCGCCACGCCGCGCTGCACGTCGGGGGTGAAGCTGATGACGAGCGAGCGGTAGTTAAGCAGCAGCGCATCGGCCTGCACGTTGTAGGGCCGCAGCGGGTCGCCGTCGAAGTCGGCGGGGCTGCCCGTGGGCGCGGTGAAGGCGCTGCGGTCGAGCACGATGTCGCCGCGGATCTCGCGCACGCCGAGTTGCTGCACGCGCCGCAGCAGCAGCCACAGCCGCTCCATCACCAGCTTGGGGTCGCCGCTGCCCTTGATGACGAGGTTGCCTTCGAGCACGCCCTGCGGTCCGGCGTTGTGCAGCGTGCCCTGCAGCCACACCGGTGTCGACCAGGTCCAGGCGGGGCCGAGCAATTCGAGCGCCGCCTGCGTGGTCAAGAGCTTCATCAGCGACGCCGGGTTGACCGGCTCGTCGGCGCGCCAGGCGAGGCGCGGCGACTCGGCACCCACCTCCTGCACCACAGCCACCAGCGCGTCGCGCGGCAGCTTGGCGCGATCGAGCTCCAGTTCAACCGGACCCGGCAGCGCACGCTGCGCGGCCTGGCCGGGCGGCGACAGCGCGAGCATCAGCGAGCAGATGCCGAGCGCGGCAAAGCGAAACCTTCCCTGCATCCGCGCATGATCGCACGCAGCGCGGGGGCCTAAACTTCACGGATGGCGACCCTGCTGGCCTTCGACACCGCGACCGAGCGCATGAGCATTGCGCTTTCCGCGCACGGGCGCGTCTGGACGCATGATGGCGCCGGCGGGGCGCAGGCGTCGGCGGCGCTGATTCCGGCGATCATGGCCTTGCTCGCCGAAGCGGGCCTGTCGCTCTCGCAGCTCGACGCGATCGCGTTCGGCCGCGGCCCCGGCGCGTTCACCGGCCTGCGCACCGCCTGTTCGGTGGCGCAGGGCCTGGCGCTCGGCGCCGGCAAGCCGGTGCTGCCGGTCGACACACTGCTGGCGGTTGCCGAATCCGCGCGCGAGGGCGACGTCCCGCAGACGATTTGGGCCGCAAGCGATGCCCGCATGAACGAGATCTACGCCGCGCACTACGCGTTCGATGCCGGCCGTTGGCGCACGCTGGTGCCGCCCTTCCTGACGACCGCCGAGCTGCTGAACGAACGCTGGGGCGTCGAAGCACCCGGCGTGGTGGCCGGTTCGGCCCTCGCGATGTTCCGCGACGAGCTGCGCACCGGCGCCGCCCGTCTCGTGCCGGACGCGGCGCCGAGCGCGCAGGCCATGCTGCCGCTGGCGCAGGCCATGTGGAACGACGGCGGCGCACTCGACGCGGCGCTCGCGATCCCCCTGTACGTGCGCGACAAGGTGGCGCAGACCACCGCCGAACGCGAGGCGGCGCGCCTCGCGAAAGAGCAGGCCGCGGAGCCGGCGCGATGAACGCGGTGCTGCGCGACGATGCGGCCTTCCTGCTGCCGATGACGGTCGCCGACGTGGGCGCGGTCTCGGCCATCGAGGCGGCTGCCTATGACTTTCCCTGGACCCGCGGCAACTTCCTCGATTCGCTGGCGGCGGGCTACCAGGCGCGGCTGCTGAAGTCCGCGGCGGGCGAGACGCTCGGCTACTTCATCGCGATGAAGGGCGTCGATGAGATGCATTTGCTCAACATCACCGTGGCCTCCAGCAGACAAGGCCAAGGCCACGGACGCCGCATGCTCGACGAACTCGTCGCGCTGTGCCGCATGCTGCAGGCCGACCGGCTGTGGCTGGAGGTGCGCCAGAGCAACACGCGCGCGAGCGCCTTGTATCTTCGCTACGGCTTCAAGCACATCGGCGTGCGCCGCGGCTACTACCCGGCGCTGCACGGCCGGCGCGAGGACGCCGCGGTGATGAGCCTCGAGATCGCAGGAGGGCGCGATGCGGTGGAGTGAGCGGCAAGTCGCCATGCTGCAGGAGATGGGGATCCGGCTTTGGCCGGACCCTCATGCGCGAACTGTCGACTCCCCCCTGCCACCGTCCAGGAGGTCGGAGGCCATGGCTGGCGCCCTGCTGGGATCGGACGTGCCTGTGCAGACGATCGAACCGCCGATGGCACCGGCGCCAGTCGTGCCACGGGGAGATCGTCCGGCCGGCGTCGAGGCGATGGACTGGCAGACGCTGCGGCAGGCCGTTGCCGACTGCACCGCCTGCAAGCTGTGCAGCGGGCGGCGGCAGACGGTGTTCGGCGTCGGGCACCTGCGGGCCCACTGGATGGTCGTCGGCGAAGCACCCGGCGAGCAGGAAGACATCCAGGGCGAGCCCTTCGTCGGCAAGTCGGGGCAACTGCTCGACAACATGCTGCGTGCGCTTGGCCTCAGCCGCCGTGAGACACCTCCGCCCGGCGGCGAAGGTTCGGCATACGACGCGGCGCGCCAGGTCTACATCGCCAACACCCTGAAGTGCCGGCCGCCGGGCAACCGCAACCCCGAGCCCGACGAGCTCGCGCAGTGCGAACCCTTCCTGATCCGCCAGATCGCGCTGGTACAGCCGCGCATCATCCTCGCGATGGGACGCTTCGCGGTGCAGAGCCTGCTGCGCAGCAACGAGCCGGTGGGCCGGCTGCGCGGGCGCGTGCACCGCTACCAGGGCGTGCCCTTGATCGTGACTTACCACCCGGCCTACCTGCTGCGCAACCCGGAAGACAAGGCGCGCGCGTGGGACGACTTGTGCCTCGCGGCCGAGACGGCCGCCGGCCTCGCTGGCGACTGAGCTTCGCCCAACCGAGCGATGAGCGCCGTGCCGCAGCCCTTCGACGAGGCGCCCGCGCTGTGGGACGCGATGCCTGCGATGGCGGTGCGCCTGGGCGCTGGCGGCGACCTGCTGCAGGTCAACCGCGGTTTTGCCAAGCGCATGCCGCAAGCGGCCGAGGCGCTCGGCACCGCCTGGCTGGACGGGCTGTCGACGCCATCGCGCAGCGCGCTGCTGCAGGCGCTGGCGCGTCGAGCGGACTTCGGCATGCAGGTCAAGAGCGGGCCAGACGCCGGCGCGCGCTGCTTCGACCTGCAGGCGCGCTGGCTGGAGGTGCCCGGCCACTATCTCGCACTGCTGCACGACGTGAGCGACCTCAAGCAGGCCGAAGCCACGGCACGCGCGCGTGCGGACCTGCTGCGCCTGCTGTCGGACAACGTGCCGGCGCTGATCGCCTACTACGACGCCACGACCCTGCGCTGCCTGTTCGCCAACGAGCGCTACGCCAAGACCTTCGGCTGGGACAGCAGCTCCATCCTCGGCCACACCGTCGCCGAAGTCATCGGCGCCGATGCGGCCGGCCTCATCGAGCCGCAGGTCCAGCAGGTGCTCAGGCAGGTTCAGTCCGTCGCCTACGAACGCGACATCGACACGCCGGAAGGCAGGCGCCAGCTCGAGGTGCACCTGCTGCCGCATGTCGGCGAACAGGGCCAGCCGGTGGGCTGCTTCGTGCTGATCTCCGACATCACGAAGTTCCGCCGCGCGCAGGATGCGCTGCGCGAATCGGAGGAGCGGCTGTCCAAGTTCATGCAGGCGAGCTGCGAAGGCATCGTGTTCCACAAGGACGGTTTCATCACCGACGCCAACCCGCCACTGCTGCAGCTCGTGGGCTACACGCTCGAGGAAATCCTCGGCCGCAAGACGCTGGAGTTCATTGCGCCCGACCATGTGGCGAAGGTCGCCTCCGTCATCGCGTCGGGCCAGGAGACGGCCTACGAGAGCATGCTTCTCGACAAGCACGGGCAGCGCATCCCGGTGGAGTTCATCGTGCGCACGATGCTGCGAAACGGCGAGCGCATGCGCATGACCATCGTGCGCGACCTGCGCGACCGCCATGCGGCGCAGGCGCGCATCCACCACCTCGCGCACCACGACACGCTGACCGGCCTGCCAAATCGCAGCGCCTTCATGGAGTACCTGGAGCACCTGATGATCGGCGCGAGCGAGGGCGGCAGCCAGCTCGCGCTCTTGTTTATCGACCTCGACCACTTCAAGCGCGTCAACGATTCGCTCGGCCATCTGGTCGGCGACACGCTGCTGCGCACGGTGGCGTCGCGCATCACCGGCGTGCTGCGCGCCACCGACGTGGTGGCGCGCTTCGGCGGCGACGAGTTCATGGTGCTGCTGCCCAACGTCGTGCAGCGCGGCCACGTCGAGGAGGTGGCGCAGAAGCTGCTGCAGGCCATCGAGGCGCCGCTGCACGCCGAGGGCAGGCCGTTGTCGGTCACGCCGTCGATCGGCGTCGCGCTGTTTCCCGACGACGGCGTCACCGCCGAGAAGCTGATCAAGCATGCCGACACGGCCATGTACCTCGCCAAGTCGCGCGGCCGTGCCCAGTACCGCTTCTTCGACCACGCTATGGCGAGTTCGGCCTACGCGGCGCTGGTGATGGAAGGCGAGCTTGCGCAGGCGCTGGAACGCGGGGAGTTCGAGCTCTACTTCCAGCCGCAGCTGAGCGCGCGCGACGGCAGCATCGTCGGCGCCGAGGCACTCATCCGCTGGCACCACCCGAGCCGCGGCCTGCTGCAGCCCGGCGACTTCATCCCGGTGGCCGAGCAACAGCGCCTGATGATGGCCATCGGCCAGTGGGTGCTGCGAGAGGCCGCGCGCCATGCGGCGCGCTGGCACGCGATCGGGCTCGGTGTCGCGCCGGTGGCGGTGAACCTGTCGACGATGCAATTCCAGGCGGCCGGCTTCAACGAGAGCGTGGCGCAGGTGCTGCGGGAAGAAGGCGTGGACGGCAGCCTGATCGAGCTGGAACTCACCGAGCGCATGCTGATGGACGACCTGCCGGAGGTCAGCGCCAAGCTGACCCGCCTCGCGGCGCTCGGCATCCGCGTCTCGGTCGACGACTTCGGCACGGGCTACTCGTCGCTCGGCCATCTGAAGGAGCTGCCGATCGACAAGATGAAGATCGACATCTCCTTCGTGCGCGACCTGCCCGGCAACCGCGGCTCCACCGCGATCACGCGCGCCATCATCCAGATGGCGAGCAGCCTGGGCATCACCGCGATCGCCGAAGGCGTCGAGACCGAAGCGCAGCGTTCGTTCCTCACCCTCAACGGCTGCGACGAACTGCAAGGCGAGCTGATCAGCAAGCCTTTGCCGGCGGCCGAGTTCGAGGCCTGGGTGAGGGCACGCACGCCATAGCGCGCCCGCTGCCCCTGCCGCTACTTCTTCTTCATCGGCCGAACCCACCCAGGGATGGTCACCTGCTTCGCCCGCGCCACGGTCAGCTGGCCGGCCGGCGCGTTCTTGTTGAGCGTCGAGCCGCCGCCGATGGTGGCACCGTCGCCGAGCGAGATCGGCGCCACCAGCACGCAGTTGCTGCCGACGTGCACGTCGTTGCCGATCACGGTGCGGTGCTTGTTGGCGCCGTCGTAGTTGGCGGTGATGCTGCCCGCGCCGTAGTTGACCCGCTCGCCGACCGTCGCGTCGCCGAGATAGGCGAGGTGGTTGGCCTTGGCGCCGCGCGCGAGCGTCGAGTTCTTCACTTCGACGAAATTGCCGATGTGCACGTCGTCGCCGAGTCGCGCGCCGGGCCGCAGCCGTGCGAAGGGGCCGATCAGCGCACCGGCGCCGACCGTCACGCCCAGCGACTCGCCGTCGATGTGGGTGTACGGATGGATCACCGCGCGATCGCCGATGACGGCGTTGCGGATACAGCAGTTGGCACCGATGCGCACGCCGTCGCCGAGTTCGACCCGGCCCTCGAAGACCGCGTTGATGTCGATGTCGACGTCGCTGCCGCAGACGAGTTCGCCCCGCAGGTCGAAGCGAGCCGGGTCGGCGATGCGCACGCCGGCCTCCATCAGCGCCTCGGCGCGCGCGCGCTGGTAGCGCCGCTCGAGGTCCGCCAGCTGTGCCGGGCTGTTGACCCCCAGCACCTCGGTCTCGCTGCCGGGCTGGGTGGCGACCACCGGCACGCCGTCGGCCACCGCCATCGCGACCACGTCGGTCAGGTAGTACTCGCCCTGGGCGTTGTCGTTGCGCAGCCGCGCGAGCCAACCCTTGAGCGCGGCCGTGGGTGCGGCCATCATGCCGGAATAGACCTCGGTGATGGCCCGCTGCGAGGCGCTCGCGTCCTTGTGTTCGACGATGCCGCAGACGCGGCCGCCTTCCCGGGCGTCGCGCCCCGCCGGGTCGCCGCGCAGCACGCGGCCGTAGCCCGTGGGGTCGGGCAGCGAGATCGTCAGCAGCGCGAGTTTGCTGCCGCCGCAGGCCTCGACGAGCGTCTGCAGGGTGGATGCCTCGACCAGCGGCACGTCGCCGTACAGCACCAGCGTCGTTCCTTCGTCGTGCAGCGCCGGGGCCGCCTGCTGCATCGCGTGGCCGGTGCCCAGCTGCGGCATCTGGCGCACGAACTGCAGGCCGGGCGCGCTGATGGCCTGCTCGACCTCGTCGGCACCGTGCCCGGTGATCGTGACGATCCGGTCAGCCCCCAGCGCCGACGCGGTCTGCACAACGTGCTGCAATAGGCTGCGCCCGGCAAGCAGGTGCAGCACCTTCGGGCGGGCCGACTTCATGCGGGTGCCCTTGCCCGCAGCCATGATGACGATGTCCAGAGCCATGCAGCGATCCTTTTCAAGAAACGCGATTATCGGTGCCGTCGTCCTGGCGCTGGCGCTGGTCGCCGGCTGCAGCACGCTGCGCCTGGGCTACAACCAGGGGCCCGAACTCGCCTACTGGTGGCTCGACCGCTACTTCGACTTCGACGACGCCCAGGAGCCTCGCGTGCGCGAGGCGATCGGCGCCTGGTTCCGCTGGCATCGCAGCGAGCAGCTGCCCGAGTACGCCAGCTTGCTGGCCCGTGCGCAGGTGGAGATCTCCGGGCCGGCCACGCCGGCGCAGATGTGCCGCTGGACCGACGAGGTCAATGCGCGGCTGGACCGGGCGTTCGAGCGCGCGCTGCCGCCGCTGGCCGAGACCGTGCGTGGCCTGGCGCCTCAGCAGCTCGAGCACATGGAACGCAAGTACGCGAAGAACGTCCGCAAATACAAGGAAGACTTCCTTCAACCCGATGTGCAGGAGCGACGGCGTGCCCAGCTCAAGCGGCTGGTCGAACGCGCCGAGATGCTTTACGGGCGCGTGAGCGAGGCGCAGCGCGAGCGCATTGCCCAGTTGTCCGACGAATCGCCGTTCGACGCCGAAGCCTGGCTGCTCGAGCGCCGGCGTCGGCAGCAGGCGACCGTCGATGCGCTGCGGCAGCTCAACGCCGAGGGCGCCGGCCGGCAGCAGACGCAGGCCGTGCTGCAACGCCTGTACGCCGAGACTTTCCGCGCGCCGGTGGAGGCGTATGCGGCCTACCAGCAGCGCCTGAAGCAGTTCAACTGCGCATTTGCCGCCCAGGTGCACAACCTGGCGACACCCGAGCAGCGTGCGCACGCCGCCCAGCGGCTCAAAGGCTGGGAGGAGGATGTCCGGGCGTTGTCGGAGTCGCGATGACGCAGGCTTGCCGATCGCCCTGCGACCACGTCACGAGGCGATCTGGGTGACCACGCGGCGCGGGTTCGCGCCGCTGTACGGGAAGTCCTTCAGCCCGGCCTCGAACATCGCCGACAGCAGCGAATTGATCGCCGGCGAATAGCCGTCGTTGGTCACCCGGGCCTCGTACAGCGGCTGCGCCGTCTTGCGGTCGCGGATCAGCAGCGCGACTTCGCGTTCATAGGTCGGCGTGTCGTAGAAGGGGTAGCCGAAATGCGGGCCGAAGCCGCGGTAGTAAGGCCAGCCTCGGGTGTAGAACCGGTGGCTGTAGAGACCGCCGCGCCACCAGAAGGGGTCGTCGTAGGGCGAGCGGTCGTGCGCCGAGACACGTGCGCCGAGCGTCACCGTGACGTCGGCTGCCTGCGGATCGGCGGCGAGGGTGAATCCGGCCTTCTCCAGCGCCTGGTGGGCGGCGTCTTCGAGCATCTGCTGCTGCGGCGAGGCGTTGGCCTGCTGCGAGGGCAGTCGTTCGAAGGTGTAGGTGGCCGGCTTGCGGTCGGCGGGCCACAGGCTGTAGGTCGAGACCTCGTTGCTCAGCTGCCGCAGACTGGCGCACGCGGTCAGCGCCAGGGTCGCGATCAGGACACTCAGGACCTTGCGCATGATGAACTCCTGTTCTTCGGCACGTCCCGCGACAGGACCGGGCTTCTCAGTCGTCGCGGTGCAGCTGGATCCGCGCGGTCGAGTCCGCGGGGCCGCAGTCGTCGTCTTCGTCAAACGCACGGTCGCCGTCGGGGTTGACCGTCCCGCTCGCTTGGAGCGTCTGGAAAGGGTACAGGTTCCTGTCCATCAGGTGGCTGGGCACGATGTTGCCCATCGCGGTGAACAGGTTGTCGATGCGGCCGGGGAACTGGCGCTCCCACTCGCGCAGCATCTTCTTGATCTGCACCCGCTGCAGCGTGGTCTGGCTGCCGCACAGCGAGCACGGGATGATCGGGAACCGGCGGTGCTCGGCCCAGCGCTCCAGATCGGTTTCGGCCACGTAAGCGAGTGGGCGGATGACGATGTTCTTGCCGTCGTCGCTGACGAGCTTGGGCGGCATGCCCTTCAGCCGGCTGTTGAAGAACATGTTCATGAACAGCGTCTGCAGCATGTCGTCGCGGTGGTGACCGAGCGCGATCTTGGTCGCGCCGAGTTCGCCGGCCACGCGGTACAGGATGCCCCGGCGCAGCCGCGAGCACAGGCTGCACATCGTCTTGCCCTCGGGGATCAGGCGCTTGACGACCGAGTAGGTGTCCTGATTCTCGATGTGGAAGGGCACGTCGCGGCTGCGCAGGTAGTCGGGCAGCACGTGTTCGGGGAAGCCTGGCTGCTTCTGGTCGAGGTTTACCGCAACGAGGTCGAAGCGGATCGGTGCGCGCTGGCGCAGGTTCACGAGGATGTCGAGCAGCGCATAGCTGTCCTTGCCGCCCGACAGGCAGACCATGACCTTGTCACCGTCCTCGATCATGTTGAAGTCGGCGATCGCCTGGCCCACCTGTCGGTGCAGGCGCTTGGACAGCTTGTTGGTCTCGTGCGCGGCGCGCTTGTCGGTATCGAGTACGGCACTCATGATTTGCTCACTTCGGCTCGGCGATGCCGAACACTTCGCAGCCGACTGCGTCGCAGTCGGGATAGACATCGGGTTTTTCGGTCGACACCCGCGCCGCACGCACGCGCGGGTGGGCCAGCATCAGCGCCAGTATGTCGTCGCACAGCGTTTCCTGCAGATGGATGTGCCCTTGCTTCACACGCAGCCCGATGGTGCGGCGGATGAAGTCGTAGTCGACCACCTCGTCGAGTTCGTCGTCCTTGGGCGTGGAGACGGCCAGCGGAATGTACAGATCGACGTTGATCAGCACCCGCTGCTCGCCCTTCTTCTCGAAGTCGTGAACGCCGATGTTGATCCAGACCTCGTAGTCGCGCAGGAACAGTCGCCTGCAGTCCATCAGGCTCGGGTGGCTCAGCAGGCTTTGCATGTCAGTTGTCTCTGTTGGGATTGGCGGCGAACAGCACGTCGCGCGGCTGGGCCTGCAGGTGCTGGCCGCCGTCGACCATCAGCGTGGTGCCGGTGATCGCCGGCGATTCGAGCAGGAAGCTTACGGCGCGTGCAATGTCCAGCGGCGTCGACGAGCGTTCGAGCGCCGTCATCCGGTGCGCGCGAGCGAACTCGTCCTCGCTCATCGGCCCCGACACGAGCGTCACCCCGGGCGCCACGCCGCACACCCGCACCCGCGGCGCGAGCGACTGCGCCAGCATGACCGTGGCTGCCTGCAGCGCGGCCTTCGACAGCGTGTACGAAAAGTAGTCCGGGTTGAGATTCCAGAGTTTCTGATCCAGCAGGTTGACCACGCAGCCGCCGTGTCCTGCATGCTGCAGCTGCTCGTGCAGCGCCTGCGCCAGCAGCACCGCGGGCGCCACGTTGGCACGCCAGTGGCGCTCCATCGCCGCATGGCCGAAGTTCTCCGGCCGGTCGTACTCGAACACCGAGGCGTTGTTGACGACCGCATCGATGCGCCCGAAATGCGCCTGCACCGCAGGCACCAGCGCGCGGCAGGCGGATTCGTCGGCGAGGTCGGCGGCAAAGACCTGCGCGCTGGCACCGCCGCGGCGCAGCTCGCCGGCCGTCGCCTCGGCCTCGTCGCGCGAGGCGCGGCAATGCACGGCGAGGTCGAAGCCCGACGCACCGAGATGCAGGGCGATCTCGCGGCCGAGCCGCCGGGCGGCGCCGGTCACCAGGACGACGGGGCGGGTGGCCATGATTCCTACAATGTCTCGATGCAACCCAAGGAACCTGCCAGTGTATCGGCCGCGCTCGCTTCGCTCATCCGCTGGGCGATCGATGGCCACGGCGGCTGGCTTCCCTTCGACCGTTTCATGGCGATGGCGCTGTACGCGCCGGGCCTTGGCTACTACGCACGCGGCGACCGCCAGTTCGGCAGCCTGCCGTCCTCGGGCAGCGATTTCATCACCGCCCCGGAGCTGTCGCCGCTGTTCGGCCGGGCGCTCGCGCGCCAGGTGGAGCAGGCGCTCGCGGGCTGCGGCGCGGATGAGGTGTGGGAGTTCGGGGCCGGTTCGGGCGCGCTCGCGCTGCAGCTGCTGCGGGCACTCGGGGATCGGGTCCGCAAGTACCACATCGTCGATCTGTCGGGCACGTTGCGCGCGCGCCAGCGCGACACGCTGGCCGGCTTTGCCGACAAGCTCGCGTGGCACGACGAGCTGCCCGAGCGCCTGCACGGCGTGATCGTCGGCAACGAGGTGCTCGATGCGATGCCGGTGCAACTGCTGCATTTCGACGGCGAGCGGTGGCTGGAGCGGGGCGTGAGCGCGGCCGGCGAAGCCTTCGTCTGGGCCGACCGCGCGACCGAACTGCGTCCGCCCCACGAGGGGCCGTTTCCTCCCGGCACCGTGACCGAGGTTCATCCGCAGGCCGAAGCCTTCATCGCGACCTTGGCCGACCGGCTGGAGCATGGCGCGGCGTTCTTCATCGACTACGGCTTCCCGGTTGCCGAGTACTACCACCCGCAGCGTTCGGGCGGCACGCTGATGTGCCACCGCGGGCATCTGGCCGACACCGATCCGCTGACGGACGTCGGCGCCAAGGACATCACCGCACACGTCGATTTCACCGGCATCGCACTGGCCGCGCAGGACGCCGGCCTGGACGTGCTCGGCTACACCTCGCAGGCGCGCTTCCTGATGAACTGCGGCATGTTGGAGATGCTGCAGGGCGCCGATGTGAAGACCATCGCCAACGCGCAGAAGCTGCTCAACGAACACGAGATGGGCGAGCTGTTCAAGGTGATCGGCTTCGCGCGCGGCGGCGACGTCGCGTTCACCACCGCACCGCTCGGGTTCGCGGCGGGCGACCGGACGCACATGCTATGAGGTGTCCCACCCGCTTCCGTCCGGCGCCGGGCGCGGGAGCGACATGATCCGCTGGCTGATCGTCGTCTTCCTCGCTCTGCTCATCTTCAGCGGCCTGCGCCCGTGGCTGGAGAAGATCGGCCTCGGCCGCCTGCCCGGCGACTTCCGCTTCCGCCTGTTCGGGCGCGAGATGTTCATTCCGCTGACCAGCAGCGTGCTGATCAGCTTCATTGCAATGCTGATCGGCAAGTTCCTGTAGCCGCGTCGAGCTACAGGCCGTCGGCAATGGCGTGGGTGCGGGCGGCGTGGATGGCCGCTCCGATGGCCGGCCCGCTCCAGCCGCGCGCCAGCGCATCGGCCGCGATCGCCGAGGTGTCGATGCCGAGCGCCCGGTCGAGCGCGCGCTGCAGCCGCTCGCGCGGCGGATAGGGCCGGTCTTCGAAGCCCAGCCGGCCGCGGGCATCGCATTCGCAGGCGAGCAGCATCTGCGCAAAGCGCTCCGGACGCCGCAGCCCGTCGCAGCGCTCGATCAGCCGCATCACCGCCGAGGCGTCGAGGTCGCCGCTGCGGTGCACGTTGCCGTGTTCGCGCGCGACGACCTCCGCCAGCTCGCGGCAATCGGCCGGCACCTTCCAGCGTTCGCAGACCCGGCGCACCAGCTCGACGCTGCGCTGCTCGTGCGCGATGTGGCGCGGCAGCAGCTCCGCCGGGGTGGTGCCCTTGCCGAGGTCGTGGCCGAGGCAGGCGAAGCGCACGGTGAGCGGCGCGTTCAGCCGCGCGCTCATCTCCAGCACCATCATCAGGTGCACGCCGGTGTCGACCTCGGGGTGATGCTGCTCGGGCTGCGGCACGCCCCACAGGCGGTCGACCTCGGGCAGCAAGCGCGCCAGCGCGCCGCACTCGCGCAGAACCTCGAACATCTTCGCCGGATGCGCCTCCAACAGGCCGCGCGAGAGTTCCTGCCACACGCGCTCGGGCACCAGGGCATCGACTTCGCCCGCCTCGACCATCCGCCGCATCAGCTCAAGCGTTTCCGGCGCCACATGGAAGTCGCCGAAGCGCGCCGCGAAGCGGGCCAGACGCAGGATGCGCACGGGGTCTTCGGCAAATGCCGGGGACACATGGCGCAGCGTCTTGCTGCGCAGGTCGCGCTCGCCGCCGAACGGATCGACCAGCTGCCCTGCGCTGTCCAGCGCCATCGCGTTGATTGTCAGGTCGCGCCGCGCGAGATCCTGCTCCAGCGTGACCGAGGGGTCGGCGTGGAAGCTGAAGCCGTGGTAACCGGGGGCCGTCTTGCGCTCGGTGCGCGCGAGCGCGTACTCCTCCCTGGTCTGCGGGTGCAGGAACACGGGGAAGTCGCGGCCCACCGGCAGGAAGCCGCCGCGGATCATTTCTTCGGGCGTCGAGCCGACGACCACCCAGTCGTGGTCGTTGACCGGCACGCCCAGCAGCTGGTCGCGCACCGCGCCGCCAACGATGTAGCTATGCATCGGGCGAGTGTAGATGGCAGGCACGGCCGCTGCACCGCAGCGGCGCCCGTGTCCGCGCTCAGCGCGCCGTGCGGTAGGGCTCGTCGAAGTCGAGGAAGTCGTGCTCGGCGCGTGCGTCCCTTGTCCAGGCCTGCATCGCCGGCAGCGAATGGATGTGCTCGACGTACGCCGCTGCACGCGGCGGCACCGGCAATGCATAGGTCTTGATGCGCGTACACACGGGGGCGAAGAAGGCGTCGGCGACCGTGAAGGCGCCGAACAGGAAGGGCCCGCCGTGTTCGTCGAACTGCTTCTCCCACATGCTCGCGAGGCGCGCGAGGTCGCTCACCACGTCGGGCTGCTCGGCCACCACCTTGGCGCCGATCTCGGGCAGCGAGGTCTCGATGTTCATCGGGCAATGGCTGCGCAGCGCCGTGAAGCCCGAATGCATCTCCGCGCACAGGCTGCGTGCGCGGGCGCGAGCCAGCGGCTGCGCCGGCCACAGCTGCTTGGCGGGGTACTTCTCGGCCAGGTATTCGGCGATCGCGAGCGTGTCCCAGACCGCGAAGCCCTCATCCACGAGCACCGGCACGCGGCCGGTCGGCGTGATGGCGGCGAGCGACTTCTTGAACGGCGAATCGGCGGCGAAGCTCAGGCGCAGCTTGATCTCCTCGAAGGGGATGCCGGCGTGCGTCATCAGCAGCCACGGGCGCAGCGACCAGGAGGAGTAGTTCTTGTTGCCGATGTAGAGCTGCATGGAGGTCCTTTCGATGTCGGACCGACATGCTAGCGAGTCACCCGCGGTCGCGGGTGATCAAACGGCATCGCTGTGATGCGCGCTGCGCATCACAGCCCGGCTGCGTCGGCTCAGCCGCCGTGTGCGTGCGCGCGCATCGGATCGAAGCGCTCGGGGCCGAAGCGGTGGCTCATCAGCGCCGGCATCACGCTTTCGAT
>CAJPFZ010000498.1 GCA_905339355.1 Burkholderiaceae bacterium | reverse complement strand
TGTCATTGCCCCCGCAGGGGCCTTAGACCGGAAGCTTTGCGACCCCGGCTTTCGCTCGGGTGTGCCTTTGTCTCGATGCTGACTGTATCGACTGGAAACAGACGCAGCTTCAGCGTTCGCGCCGCGGTGTTACACGCCTGCCGCGCTCGGCGTGAAGAATGTCGCGGCTTACAACGGCGGGACGCCGATCAGCCACCGGTGCAATCCCATCACGAAGGCGGCGTAGACGGCCAGGCCGCCGACCACCGCGATGACGTCGTTCACCGGCCGCGGCGGCGCGCCCGGGATGGCGCGCGGCGGGCGGCGCTTGAGCGAGATGCGGTCGACGACCGCCCAGGCGAGAAAGCCGCCGAACAGCAGCACGTCAGCCAGCGTGCCGTTGGCGAGCAAGTGGGCAAAGGCCCAGATCTTCACCGCCGCGAGCATCGGGTGCTTGGCCGCGTTCTTGATGCGCCCTGGCAGGTAGGCGGCGAACAGCAGCGGAAACACCGGCACCATCAGCAGCAGCGCAAGGTGGCGGGTCCAGATCGGCGGGTTGTACAGCAGCACCGGCGATTGCCGGGCGATGCCGTAGCCGACGATCAGCATCACGAAACCGGCGATCGCGATCACCGAATAGATGCCCTTCCAGGCTTTCTCGCCGCGCTGCATCACTTGCACGTCGCGCCAGCCCGGCGCCACGATGGCCACCGAATGGATGCCAAGAAAGAGCACGAGCCCCAGGACCAGCCATGTCATCGCAAACTCCTCCCGCAGTGTGTTCGGCCAGCGGCAGTGTCGTGAGCCGCGCCCTCAGCGTCAAGCGGGCGGTGTCAAGGCATGCTACGGTTGAATCGGATTCGAGACGCGACATGACAGACGCCCTTTCCCCGCTGGCCGCGACGGTGTGCATCGGCCGCTTCCAGCCCTTTCACCACGGGCACCTCGCGCTGCTTCGCCGCGCGCTGGACAGCGCACCGCTGTGCGTCGTGGTGCTCGGCTCGGCACACCAGGCGCGTTCGCCCAGGAACCCCTTCACCTGGGAAGAACGGCGCGAGCTGGTGCGACTGGCTGTGCCGGCGGCCGAGCGCGAGCGGCTGCTCTTCCTGCCGGTGCGCGACTACTACGACACCGAGCGCTGGGCCGCCGTCGTGGCTCGCGGCGTCGAGCAGCTGCTGGCCGGGCGCGGCGTGCCGGCAGGCGCCGACATCGCGCTGGTAGGCCACTTCAAGGACGCGAGCAGCGCCTACCTGCGCAGCTTCCCGCACTGGAAGCTGATCGACGTCGAGGCGCTGCCGGCGGTGGGCGCCGCGGCGATGCGCGACGCGTACTTCCACGTGGCCGCACGCGATGTGGACGCCACCCTCGCCGCACTGGTGAGCCAGGCGCCCGCCAGCACGCTCGAGTTCATGCGCGCCTGGGCGGTGCAGCCGCACTTCGCGGCCGTGGCGCGCGAGTGGCGCATGCTGCGCAGCAGCCGCGAGCAGTGGGCCGACGCACCCTACCCGCCGGTGTTCGTGACGGTCGATGCCGTGGTGCGCTGCGCGGACCACGTGCTGCTGATCCGCCGCGGCCACCCGCCCGGCGAAGGGCTGCTCGCGGTGCCCGGCGGTTTCGTCGAACAGCGAGAAACGCTCTACCAGTCGGCGGTGCGCGAGTTGACCGAGGAGACGCGC
>CAJPFZ010000497.1 GCA_905339355.1 Burkholderiaceae bacterium | reverse complement strand
GGCTCGACGCCTGGAAGTGGACGAACCTGGCGGGCCGGCGCGGCGCTTTCTGGACGGCACGCAGCCCAGTCTCGAGGCGCAGCTGTGCAACCTTGCCGACGAGATTGCCTACAACGCTCACGATGTGGACGACGGCGTCCGGTCAGGGTTGTTGACGATCGAGCAGCTCGACAGCGTGCCGATGTTCGGACGCTTCAGGCGTGAAGCACAGGCGGAGTACGCGTCGCTTGCCGGGCGACGGCTCTTGTTCGAGACCATTCGCCGCATGCTCTCCGCTCAGATACTCGACGTGACCCATGCCACTGGCGCCGCACTGACGGCAAGGGGACCGGCGTCCGCAGACGACGCTCGTGCGATGCCGCGTCTGGTGCAGTTCAGCGCCCCGATGGCGGCCGACAGCGTTCAGCTCAAGCGCTTCCTGCACGAGAACCTGTATCGCCACGCCCAAGTCGTCGAGGTGACGACTCGCGCGCGCCGAGTGATCCGGGAACTGTTCGCCGGCTACCTGCGGCAACCGGACGCCGTACGGCCGGGCCAGCGCAGCGATGCAGCCGTGCGGCCGCAGGTTTCGCAATCCCGCCAGATTGCGGACTACATCGCTGGCATGACGGACCGTTTTGCCGTGCGTGAGCACCAGCGCATGACAGGGTTGCGCTTGTTCGAGTGAGCATGCCGCGCGAATCTCTGAGATTGCATTCACATGTCCCGCCTTCCACGCCTCGCCATTGCCGGACTGCCGCACCTCATTCTTCAACGTGGCGCCGCATCGCAGCCGGTGTTCCGCGACGATCAGGATCGGCTCGACTTCCTGGCGCGGCTGAGCGAGTCGTCAGCGACGCATCGCGTGGCGGTGCATGCCTACGTTCTGCTCGACGACGAGATCCAGTTGGTGGCTACGCCCAGTGACTCAGAATCGCTGAGCCGAATGATGCAAGCTCTCGGCAGGACGTACGTCGCGAACTTCAATCGGCGGCACCAGCGCAGCGGCACCTTGTGGCAGGGGCGCTTTCGTGCCACCGTCTTCGAACCCGAGCGTCACCTCGTGTCTGCGATGCGTCTGGTCGAGACGCGGCCGCTGACGGCCGGGGTCCTAGACGTGACGGACTATCCATGGTCCAGCGCCGGGCACCACGTGGGTCGGCAGAACTCCTCCCTGGTGACCGATCACGCGGTCTTCTGGAGCCTGGGCAACACGCCTTTCGACAGGGAAGCGAGGTACCGGGAATTGCTTGCTCAGCCACTGCCCGCACGCGAGGCGAAGGAGCTGGAGGCGGCGGTCAGCAAGGGCTGGGCCCTTGGCAGCGCGGGCTTCGTTCGCGACTTGATGCAGACGACGCCGCGTCGTCTGCAGCCCTTGCCGCGCGGACGCCCCAAGGGCACAAGACGATCGTCAGCGCCGGAGAGCCCCGCCGGTTGATATGTCCCCAATTATTCGACAGAGCGAAAGGCGCGCTATTAAATGGAATCTGACCCCATTTAAAATCGCTTGAGCCGCCTGCTGCGCCGCAGTATCCTCCGGGCATTCCCTAGGCATCCGGAGCGAGCCATGCACAAGGCCGTGGCGGGAGCGACGTCTCCTGAAGAACTGCAACATTCGGCCGAGCACGGCCTGTACGACCCGTCTCGCGAGCACGACGCCTGCGGTGTCGGCTTCGTGGCGCACATCAAGGGCCTCAAGGCTCATGCCATCGTCGAGCAGGGCCTCAAGATCCTCGAGAACCTCGACCACCGCGGCGCCGTCGGCGCTGACAAGCTGATGGGCGATGGCGCGGGCATTCTGATCCAGATGCCCGACGAGTACTTCCGCGCCGAGATGGCCGCGCAAGGCGTAGAACTCCCGCCGCCCGGCGAGTACGGCGTGGGCATGATCTTCCTGCCGAAAGAGCATGCCTCGCGGCTGGCCTGCGTCCAGGAACTGGAGCGCGCCGTGAAGGCCGAAGGCCAGGTGCTGCTGGGCTGGCGCGACGTGCCGGTGGACCGCGACATGCCGATGTCGCCGACCGTGCGCGAGAAGGAGCCGGTCATCCGGCAGATCTTCATCGGCCGTGGTCCGGACGTCATCGTCCCCGATGCGCTCGAACGCAAGCTCTACGTGATCCGCAAGACGGCGTCGAGCGCCATTCAGGCGCTCAAGCTGACGCACAGCCGCGAGTACTACGTGCCCAGCATGAGCTGCCGCACGATCATCTACAAGGGGCTGCTTCTCGCCGACCAGGTGGGCAGCTACTACAAGGACTTGCAGGACCCGCGCGTCGTCTCCGCGCTGGCGCTGGTGCACCAGCGCTTCTCCACCAACACCTTTCCTGAGTGGCCGCTGGCGCACCCGTACCGGATGGTGGCGCACAACGGCGAGATCAACACCGTCAAGGGCAACTTCAACTGGATGCGCGCACGCGAGGGCGTGATGAAGTCGCCCGTGCTCGGAGACGACCTGAAGAAGCTCTACCCGATCAGCTTCGAGGGGCAGTCCGACACCGCCACATTCGACAACGCGCTCGAGCTGCTGACGATGAGCGGCTACTCGCTCGCCCATGCCGCGATGATGATGATCCCCGAGGCCTGGGAACAGCACTCGACGATGGACGAGCGCCGCCGCGCCTTCTACGAGTATCACGCGGCGATGCTTGAGCCTTGGGACGGCCCGGCCGCCATGGTGTTCACAGACGGCCGCCAGATCGGCGCCACGCTGGACCGCAACGGCCTTCGCCCGGCACGCTACATCGTCACCGACGACGACATCGTCGTGATGGCCTCCGAATCCGGTGTGCTGCCGATTCCCGAGAACAAGATCGTCAAGAAGTGGCGCCTGCAGCCGGGCAAGATGTTCCTCATCGACCTCGACCAGGGGCGCATCGTCGATGACGAGGAACTGAAGAACCAGTTCGCATCGGCGAAGCCCTACCGGCAGTGGATCGAGAGCGTGCGCATCAAGCTCGAGGAGATCCCCGTCGACGCCGAGCGGCCGACGTTCAGCGAGTCGCTGCTCGACCGCCAGCAAGCCTTCGGCTATACGCAGGAAGACATCAAGTTCCTGCTGAGCCCCATGGCGGTGGCCGGCGAAGAAGGCATCGGCTCGATGGGCAATGACTCGCCGCTCGCCGTGCTGTCGGACAAGAACAAGCCGCTCTACAACTACTTCAAGCAGCTGTTCGCGCAGGTCACCAACCCGCCGATCGATCCGATCCGCGAGGCGATCGTCATGTCGCTGGTGTCCTTCATCGGGCCCAAGCCCAACCTGCTCGACATCAACGCCATCAACCCGCCGATGCGCCTGGAGGTGCCGCAGCCCATCCTCGACTTCGAGGACATGGCGCGACTGCGCAACATCGAGCGCCACACCCATGGCAAGTTCAAGAGCTACGTGGTGGACATCACCTACCCGCTCGCCTGGGGTGACGAAGGTGTCGAAGCCAAGCTCGCCTCGCTGTGCGCGGAAGCGGTGGACGCGATCAAGAGCGGCCACAACATCCTGATCATCAGCGACCGCCGCATGGACCGCACGCACATCGCGATCCCCGCGCTGCTGGCGCTGTCCGCGGTTCACCAGCATCTGATCCGCGAAGGCCTGCGCACGACAGCCGGCCTCGTCGTCGAGACCGGCTCGGCGCGCGAGGTCCATCACTTCGGCGTGCTCGCCGGTTATGGCGCCGAAGCGGTGCACCCCTATCTCGCCATGGAAACGCTCGCAAGCCTGCACCATGACCTGCCGGGCGAGCTCTCGGCCGAGAAGGCGGTCTACAACTACGTCAAGGCCATCGGCAAGGGCCTGTCGAAGATCATGTCCAAGATGGGCGTGTCGACCTACATGTCGTATTGCGGTGCCCAGCTGTTCGAGGCGATCGGCCTGGAGAAGAGCCTGGTCGACAAGTACTTCCGCGGCACCGCCTCGCAGGTCGGCGGCATCGGCGTGTTCGAGGTGGCCGAAGAGGCGATCCGCATGCACCGGGAGGCCTTCGGCGACGACCCGGTGCTCGACGGCATGCTCGACAGCGGCGGCGAGTACGCCTGGCGGGTGCGCGGCGAAGAGCACATGTGGACACCGGACGCGATCGCGAAGCTGCAGCACAGCACGCGCGCCAACAAGTTCGAGACCTACAAGGAATACGCGCAGCTCATCAACGACCAGTCGCGCCGCCACATGACGCTGCGCGGGCTGTTCGAATTCAAGTTCGACCCCAGCCAGGCGATCCCGGTCGACGAAGTCGAGCCGGCTTCCGAGATCGTCAAGCGGTTCGCCACCGGCGCGATGTCGCTGGGTTCGATCTCGACCGAAGCGCATTCCACGCTCGCCATCGCGATGAACCGCATCGGCGGCAAGAGCAATACCGGTGAGGGCGGCGAAGACCCGGCGCGCTATCGCAACGAGCTGAAGGGCATTGCGATCAAGGACGGCACCAAGGTCAGCGAAGTCATCGGCGAGAAGGTCATCGAAGCCGACTACGTCATGAAGGACGGCGACTCGCTTCGCTCGAAGATCAAGCAGGTGGCCTCCGGACGCTTCGGCGTCACGACGGAGTACCTCGTGAGCGCCGACCAGATCCAGATCAAGATGGCGCAAGGCGCGAAGCCGGGCGAGGGCGGCCAGCTGCCGGGTGGCAAGGTCAGCGACTACATCGGCTTCCTGCGCTACTCGGTGCCGGGTGTCGGCCTGATCTCACCGCCGCCGCACCACGACATCTACTCGATCGAGGATCTGGCGCAGCTGATCCACGATCTGAAGAACGCCAACCAGAAGGCGAGCATCAGCGTCAAGCTGGTGAGCGAGGTGGGCGTCGGCACGATTGCCGCGGGTGTTGCCAAGGCCAAGGCGGACCACGTCGTGATCGCGGGCCACGACGGCGGCACGGGCGCCTCGCCGTGGAGTTCGATCAAGCATGCCGGCACGCCGTGGGAGCTGGGCCTCGCCGAAACGCAGCAGACGCTGGTGCTCAACCGCCTGCGCTCGCGCATCCGCGTGCAAGCCGACGGCCAGATGAAGACCGGCCGTGACGTCGTGATCGGCGCGCTGCTGGGGGCCGACGAGTTCGGCTTCGCGACGGCGCCGCTGGTCGTCGAGGGCTGCCTGATGATGCGCAAGTGCCACCTGAACACCTGCCCCGTCGGGGTGGCGACGCAGGACCCCGTGCTGCGCCGCAAATTCCAGGGCCGGCCCGAACACGTGGTGAACTACTTCTTCTTCGTCGCCGAAGAGGCCCGCCAGATCATGGCGCAGCTCGGCATTCGCAAGTTCGACGACCTGATCGGCCGCGCCGACCTGCTCGACACGAAGAAGAGCATCTCGCACTGGAAGGCGCGCGGCCTCGACTTCGGCCGCATCTTCCACCAGCCCACCGTTGCGGCTGACGTGCCGCGCCGCCAGATTGAAGAGCAGGATCATGGCCTGGCCAAGGCCCTCGACGTGCGCCTGATCGAGAAGTGCCGCCCCGCCTTCGAACGCGGTGAGAGGGTGCAGTTCATGGAGGAGGCGCGCAACGTCAACCGCACCGTCGGCGCGATGCTGTCGGGCGAGCTGATCCGCCGCCGCCCCGAAGGCCTCCCGGACCAGACGATCTTCATCCAGTTCGAGGGGACGGGCGGGCAGAGCTTCGGCGCCTTCCTGGCCCAGGGCATCACCTTCTACCTGATCGGCGACGCCAACGACTACACCGGAAAGGGTTTGAGCGGCGGGCGCATTGCGATCCGCCCCAGCATCGATTTCCGCGGAGACGCCACCAAGAACATCATCGTCGGCAACACGGTGCTGTATGGCGCGACCAGCGGCGAAGCCTTCTTGCGTGGCGTGGCGGGCGAGCGCTTCGCGGTGCGGCTGTCGGGCGCGACGACGGTGGTCGAAGGCACCGGCGACCATGGCTGCGAATACATGACCGGCGGCACCGTGGTCGTGCTCGGCAGGACCGGGCGCAACTTCGCCGCCGGCATGAGCGGGGGCATGGCCTACGTCTACGACGAGGACGGCCGCTTTGCCGAGCGCTGCAACACCTCGATGGTCGCGCTGGAGAAGGTTCTCAGCGTGAAGGAGCAGGAGGCG
>CAJPFZ010000496.1 GCA_905339355.1 Burkholderiaceae bacterium | reverse complement strand
GCCGCCGCCATCGTCGTGGGGGGCGTACTCAGCGCGCCGGCTGCAGCGCAGGTCTCGATCAACGGCGGCGTGCAGGCGCGCTTCGGCCACCTCACGCGCAGCGGCGACACCGCGCCCGGATTCGACAACTCGATCAACTCGGTGGACGGGTTGTTCGTGCTGTTCTTCAACGCGACCAAGGACCTCAAGGGCGGCTACAACGCCGGCTTCAACTGCGTCACGGTCGCCACCACCGTCGACGGCGCCAATGCCGGCTTCACCGGCGAAGCGCTGCCGGTGCGCCACGACTGGGACAAGTTCTTCGCCGGCAACGACAACTGGTCGCAAAGCCAGGGCGGCTTCGCCTCCTACGGCGACGTGCAGGGCGACAGCAAGGGCGTGCTGTGCAACGATGAGGTCAGCGGCTACCTGCAGACGCCGTACGGCAAGTTCGCCGCCGGACACATCATGAACCCGATGCGCAACCTGTACGACACCTTCACCGTCAACCCGGTGTGGGCCAACCAGCGCGGCTACTACCAGATGGCCGACGTGCGCGGCAACGCGCTGCGCTACAGCAACGAGTTCGGGCCGATCAACATCGAGCTGCAGATCAACACCGCGAGCGACGCGAAGGTGCCCAAGCCCGGCAGCGACAAGGGCCTGGCGCTGACCGCCGTGGCGACCTACGACTTCGGCAACGGCTTCGGCATCGGCGCCGGCTACATGGAGGCAAAGGGCGACTTCACCAACAAGTACGTCACCGCCGCCTCGCCGAACAAGCACACCGCCTACGGCCTGGCCGCCAAGGGCCGACTCGGCCCGGTGACCTTCGGCTACACCGCGATGGGCGGCAAGAACACGCCCTCGCCCGACTTCTCCAGCACCTACGGCACCGACTTCGTGAAGGAGTACGACCACACGGTGAAGGTCGGCTACGACATCGGGCAGTGGAACTTCCAGGGCTTCGTGCAGAAGGAGTACTTCGCCGCGGCCACCGGCCAGTGGGGCGGCATGTACCACGACACCCGCGCCGGCAGCACCATCCCCGCCTTCGGCCGCCTGAAGATCGACCGCACCCGCTTCGACCTCTGGGCGCTGTACGACATGGGCAAGGACGTGAAGACCTACCTGCGCCTTGACACCATCACGAAGAAGTTCAGCTCGCCCGACCAGTCGCTGTTCTCCGCCTCGATGCGCGCCACCAAGCTCGAAGGCGGCTGGCTGATCAACTTCTGAGGAGCATCGCCGATGAAACCCGCTGTACTCGCCACCGCCGTCGCCGCGGCGGCCCTCTCGCTGAGCACCCACGCGCAGCAAACGACGCTCACCGTGGCCGCGTTCCCGTCCGTCGACAAGATCGTCAAGTCGGCGATTCCCGCCTTCAAGAAGCTGCACCCCAACGTCGACATCAAGGTGGTCGGCCGCGAATACGCCGACCACCACAACGCGATGGTCACGTCGCTGGCCACCGGCACCGGCCTGCCCGACGTGATGGCGGTGGAGCTCGGCTTCCTCGGCCGCTTCGCCGAAGGCAAGACGCTCGAAGACCTGTCCAAGCCGCCCTACAACGGCGGCCAGCACACCAAGAGGTTCGTGCCTTTCACGATCCCGCTGGCGACCAACACGCTGGGCGAGCTGTCGGCGATCCCCACCGACATCGGCCCCGGCACGATGTTCTACCGTGACGACCTGCTGAAGAAGGCGGGCGTCACGGAGAAGGATCTCACGCAGTCGTGGGAGTCCTACATCGAGGCCGGCAAGAAGATCAAGGCCGCCACCGGCGCCTACCTGCTCGCCGGCGCCAACGACATCCAGCGCATCGTCGTGCGCACCGGGCTGAAGGACGGCGAGGGCGTGTTCTTCGACAAGAACAACAAGGTGCTGGTCGACAGCCCGCGCTTCGTGCGTTCGTTCGAACTGGCCAAGCAGGTGCGCGACGCCAAGCTCGACGCCAAGATCGGCGCCTGGAGCAACGAGTGGAGCGAGGCCTTCAAGCGCGGCACCGTGGCCACGCAGATGATGGGCGCGTGGCTCGGGGGCCATCTGCAGAACTGGCTCGCGCCCAACACCAAGGGCATGTGGCGAGCGGCCAATCTGCCGGGCGGCGCGTATGGTTCCTGGGGCGGCACCTTCTACGCCATCCCGAAGAAGGGGCAGAACAAGGACATCGCCTGGGAGTTCATCAAGTTCATGACGCTCAGCAAGGAGCGGCAGCTCGCCGCCTTCAAGTCCGAGGACGCATTCCCGGCGCTGACGGAGGCGCAGGACGATTCGTTCTACGACCAGCCGGTGGACTTCTTCGGCGGGCAGAAGGTGCGTCTTCTGTGGCGCGAGGCCGTGCCGAAGATTCCCTCGCTCGACGTGGCCAAGCACGATCCGGTGGCCGAGGAGGTGATCGCCACCGAACTCGACAAGGTGCTGGAGAACGGCAAGGACATCAAGGCGGCGCTGGCTGATGCGAAGGCGCTGATCGAACGTCGGGCGCGGCGCTGAGACCCATGACTTCCCTCCGGCGGCCGCCCAGCGGCCCTGACACCCTTCCGCTGGCGGCCGTCCCGGCCGCGGCGCCGGCGAGGAAGCGCGCCCGGCTGAAGCCCTGGCACTGGGCGCCCTACGTCTTCATCAGCCCCTTCTTCATCCTGTTCGGCGTGTTCGGGCTGTTCCCGCTGCTGTTCTCGCTGATCACCGCCTTCACGAGCTTCGATCCCTACGCCGGCGTCGCCTCGATGGAGTTCATCGGCGTGGAGAACTTCGAGTTCGCGTTCGGCGACGAGTGGTTCTGGAAGTCGCTGTGGAACACCTTCTGGCTCGGCTTCGTCTCCGGTGCGCCGCAGCACCTCGTCGCGATCCCGCTCGCCTACTTCATCCACACCGCGTTCAAGCGCTGGCGCAATGCGGTGCTGGGTGCCTACTTCCTGCCCTACATCACCTCCACCGTGGCGATCGCGCTGATCTTCACCACGCTGTTCTCCACCGACTTCGGCGTCATCAACGTGGCGCTCGCCGAGCTGCGCCAGCTGCCGCTGATCGGCTCGCTGTTCCCGGCCGAGAACATCAACTGGCTTGGCAAGTCGGAGTACATCAAGCCCGCGGTCGCCACCGTCGTGTTCTGGCGCTACGTCGGCTTCAACACGGTGCTGTACCTCGCCGCGCTGCAGACCATCCCCAAGGACTTGTACGAAGCCGCCACGATGGACGGCGCCACGCGCTGGCAGCAGTTCCGCTACATCACGCTGCCGCTCTTGAAACCGATGATGTTCTTCGGCGTCACGCTGTCGGTGATCGGCGGGCTGCAGCTGTTCGAGGAGCCGTTCGTGATCGCCGGCATACGCGGCGGCACCGACCAGGCCGCGATGACCACCGCGATGTACATGTACCGCACCGCCTTCGAGTTCAACGAGTGGGGCACGGCCAGCGCGATCTCGTGGCTGCTGTTCATCTGCATCGCGGTGCTGACCTGGCTGACCAACAAGGCCTTCGCGCGCGGTGGGATGGAGTCTTGAGATGAAACCCGCCTTCGACGCCCAGCGCCTCGTCGCCTACCTCATCGTCGGCGCCGGCGCGCTGCTGATGCTCGCGCCGTTCTACTTCATGTTCGTCTTCGCGACGCACACGCGCAGCGACATCTTCAGCCTGCCGCCGCCCACCTGGTTCGGCCAGGCGATGCTCGTCAACGTCGAGCTGCTGCAGCAGAACGTGCCCCTCTTCTGGCGCAACTTCGGCATCAGCGTCTACGTGGCCGTCATCGGCACGGCCTTGTCGCTGTTCTTCTGCTCGCTCGCCGGCTACGCCTTCGCGATGTACGACTTCCGCTTCAAGAAGACGGCCTTCGCGATCGTGATGGCGACGATGCTGCTGCCGCCATTCCTCGGAATGATCCCCACCTTCATGGTGATGAACTTCCTCGGCTGGCTCAACGAGCCGCGGGCGCTGTACCTGCCCGGCGCGGCCGGCGCCTTCGGCATCTTCCTGATGCGCCAGTACATCGGCTCGGCGATCCCGAGGGAGCTGGTCGAGGCGGCGCGCATGGACGGCTGCGGCGAGTTCCGCATCTACTGGAACATCGTGCTGCCGCTGACCACGCCGGCGCTCGGCACGCTCGGTCTCATTTCCTTCATCGCCTCGTGGAACAACTTCCTCGGCCCGCTCATCGTCATGCGGGACATGGAGTCGTACACGCTGCCGCTCGCGCTGCGCAGCATGCAAAGCCCGGTCAACACCGAATGGGGTGCGGTGATGGCGGGCTCGGCCGTGGCGGTGCTGCCGCTGCTGGTGCTCTTCGTTCTTTCCTCGCGCCGCCTGATCGACGGCCTCACCGCCGGCGCAGTCAAGAGCTGACGCGGCGCTGCTTCACACGACAACGACCACGACCCCACCTGTCATGCCGACCACGTTTCCCGACTTCCCCAAAGATTTCGTCTGGGGTGCCGCGACCAGCGCCTTCCAGATCGAGGGCGCCGCCTTCACCGACGGCCGCGCCGCCTCGATCTGGGACACCTTCTGCCGCACGCCGGGCGCCATCGTCGATGGCAGCAACGGCGACATCGCCTGCGACCACTATCACCGCCTCGACGCCGACCTCGACCTGATGCGCGACCTGGGCCTGCAGGCCTACCGCTTCTCGAGCGCCTGGTCGCGTGTGCAGCCCGACGGCGCGGGTGCCTGGAACCAGAAGGGACTCGACTTCTACGATCGCCTGGTCGACGGCCTGCTCGCACGCGGCATCGCGCCCTACCTCACGCTGTACCACTGGGACCTGCCGCAGGCGCTGCAGGACCAGGGCGGCTGGGCCAACCGCGAGGTGGCGCTGCGCTTCGTCGACTACGCCGAGACGATGGCGCGGCGCTTCGGCGACCGGCTCGCCTCGATCGCCACCCACAACGAGCCCTGGGTCGTTGCGACGCTGGGGCACGAGCAGGGCATCTTCGCGCCCGGCCTGAAGAGCCGGCGCACCGCCACGCAGGTCTCGCACCACCTGCTGCTCTCGCACGGCATGGCGCTGCTCGCGATGCGCGCGGCCGGCGTGAAGGCGCCGCTTGGCATCGTGCTCAACCAGGCGCCGAGCGTGCCGGCGACCGAGACCGACGGCGACCGCGCGAAGGCAAAGCTCGCCGACGGCCTGCTCGTGCGCTGGTACATGGACGCGCTCTTTCGCGGACGCTACCCGAGCGACGTGCTGCTGGACCTGGGCGACGACGCGCCCGAGCTGCACGACGGCGACATGGCGATCATCCGCACGCCGATCGACTTTCTCGGCATCAACTACTACACCCGCAGCGTGGTCGGCGAGCCCGCCTTCACGCCGGCGCCGGGCAGCGAGCTCACCGACATGGGCTGGGAGGTCTACCCGCAAGGCCTCACCGAACTGCTGGTGCGCCTGCGCCGCGACTACCCACTGCCGCCGGTCTACATCACCGAGAACGGCGCCGCCTTCGCCGACGCGCCCGATGCGCAGGGCCGCGTGCATGACGGCGACCGCTGCCGCTACCTGCAGCGCCACATCGCCGCCGTGGGCGACGCGATCGCCGCCGACGTGGACGTGCGCGGCTATTTCGTCTGGAGCCTGTTCGACAACTTCGAGTGGCCGTTCGGCTACACCAAGCGCTTCGGCATCGTGCACGTCGACTACGCCACCCAGCAGCGCACGCCGAAAGACAGCGCCCTGTGGTACCGCGAGTTCATCGCCGCGCAGGCCACGGGCGCTGCCCGTCCCACCCTCTGACCGTCACGAAGCAGCACATCATGGGAACCGTCAGCCTGCAAGGCATCGAGAAGTTCTACGGCACCACCAAGGTCGTCCACGGCGTCGACCTGCAGGTCAACGACGGCGAGTTCCTCGTCTTCGTCGGCCCCTCCGGCTGCGGCAAGTCGACCATCCTGCGCATGATCGCGGGGCTCGAAGACATCAGCGGCGGCACGCTCGCGATCGACGGCCAGACCGTCAACGACGTGCCGCCGGCGCGGCGCGGCACCGCGATGGTGTTCCAGAACTACGCGCTCTACCCGCACATGACGGTGGCCGAGAACATGGGCTTCGCGCTCAAGCTCGCCGGCACGCCCAAGGACAAGGCACGTGCCGTGGTCGGCCGCGCGGCCGAGATCCTGCGCATCTCGCACCTGCTCGAGCGAAAGCCCAAGGCGCTGTCGGGCGGCGAGCGCCAGCGCGTGGCGATCGGCCGCGCCATCGTGCGCAAGCCTGCCGTGTTCCTGTTCGACGAGCCGCTGTCCAACCTCGACGCCGCGCTGCGCGTGCAGATGCGGCTGGAGCTCTCGACGCTGCACCGCGAACTCGGCACGACGATGATCTACGTGACGCACGACCAGGTCGAGGCGATGACGATGGGCGACCGCATCGCCGTCTTCAATGCCGGCCGCATCGAGCAGGTCGGTGCGCCGCTGCACCTGTACGAGCATCCCGCCAACCAGTTCGTCGCCGGTTTTCTCGGCTCGCCGCGCATGAACTTCCTGCCCTGCGAGCTGGTCAGCGCCGAAGCGCAGCGCGTGACCGTGAACGTGATGCGCCGCCTGCCGCTCACGCTGGCGGTGCGCGCGGCACGGCCCGCCAGCAAGCCGGCGCAGCTCGGAATCCGCCCCGAGCACCTCGACGTGACGACGATGGAAGAAGGCGTGCCGGCCAGCGTGGAGCTGCTGGAGCACCTTGGCGACGTGACCATCGGCCACTTCCGCGTGGCCGACAGCGGGCTGCTGCTCGCTGCCAAGATCGAGGTGCACAAGGCGGCCGCGCTGCAGCCTGGCATGCGGGTGGGCCTGAAGCCGCGCCCCGAACACTGCGTGCTGTTCGATGCCGACGGCCGGGCGCTCTGAAGCCAGCCACGAAGAGCGCCCCTTGAACGCATCGGCCCTGCTCGCGACCGACGAACCGGCCCTGGTGGCCGACGTGGGCGGCACGCACGCGCGCTTCGCACTCGTGTCGGGCGGCAGCATGGCGCCGCAGCTCCTCGCCAAGGTCGCCTGCGCCGATTACCCGGGCCTCGACGCGGCGATCGCCGACCAGCTCGATCGACTACCCCCCGCGCTGCGCCCACGCCGCGCCGCCATCGCGGTGGCGGCGGTGGTGAGCAGCGACGTCGTCAGGCTGACCAACCTCGACTGGGAGTTCTCGGTCGAGGAGCTGCGGCAGGGGCTCGATCTCGACGAACTGCTGCTGCTCAACGACTTCGAGGCACTCGCCTGGTCGCTGCCGCAGCTGCGCGACGACGAGCTGCGGCGCGTGGGCGGCGGCCGCGCCGACCCGCGCGGCCCGCGCGCCGTGATCGGGCCGGGAACGGGGCTCGGCGTGTCGGGCCTCATTCCCTGCCGCGGCGGCTGGGCCGCGATCCGCGGCGAAGGCGGTCATGTGAGCTTCAGCCCGGCCGACGAACGCGAGTTGGCGCTTCTCGCCTGCGTGTGGAAAGACTTCCCGCACGTGTCGGCCGAGCGGCTGGTGTCGGGCATCGGGTTGCCGATGCTGCATCGCGCGGTGTGCCGGGTCGACGGATTGCCCTACCGGGAGCTGCCGGTGGCCGAGATCGCGCAGCATGCGCGCGACGGCACCGACGCCGGCTGCGCCGCCACCATCGCGAGCTTCGGCGCGATGCTCGGCACGCTGGCCGGCAACCTGGCGCTCACGCTGGGCGCGACTGGCGGGGTCTACATCGGCGGAGGCATCGTGCCGAAACTGGGAGCGGCGTTCGAGCGCTCGGCGTTTCGGGAGCGCTTCGAATCGAAGGGGCGCTTCGCCAGCCACAACGCGGCGATTCCGACCTGGGTGATCCACGCGGAGACGCCGGCGCTCGTGGGCGCGGCGGCGGCTTTGCGGGACATGGGCGCTGCGTCCGGCAGGTCTGCGGCGCAGCCGGGCGAACGCCGGCCTGCTGCTTGTGCAGAGGGTGTCGGGAGTCGCGCCGACTGGCGATAGCGCGGGGCCATCGGCAGTGGGGGGACCGCAGCGTGGGTGGCCGTCGCGGCGGCGCTAAGCGCCACCGCGACATCTAGCACGGACTCAGCCGCGAGCCTTGCGCCGGCGCGCCACCGCGCCGACAGCGACCAGCCCCGCCAGCATCAGGGCGTAGGTCTCGGGCTCCGGGATCGCCGGCGCCGGGTCGACCGTGAATGCGCTGTAGGTCACGTCGGCCTGCGAGAAGTTGTAGAACGCAAGCCGCCCGTCGGAGAAGTTGCCGTTGATGGACAGCTCGAGCTGGTTGTCGACGAAGACCATCAGGCTGTTCGGCTGGAAGACGAAGCGGAACTCGTAGGTCGTGAACTCGTTCCACCCCGTGGCGCCGAGCGTGTTGCCGCGGGCGAGTTCTTGCAGGCCGTTGCCGTCTGCATCGAAGTTCACGTGCCCCCAGAACTCGTCTGCGGTCGGGATGCCCGACACCCGCGACACCGCCAACCCCTCGAACGCCGTGCTGCCCGGCGTGTTGGAGGGGCTGCCGAAGTTGAAGAACTGATCGACCTGCTTCCAGTCGACGAGAAGATAGTCGGCGCTGCCGTTGAGGGTGTCGCCCGGCTGATAGCCGATCGCGAAGCCGATGTAGTCGTCGTCGTTGTTGCTGTTGACGCGGATATTGCCGCGCACATCGGTGCCGAACGCGTTGAAGTCGCTGACATACAGCGTGGGCTGGCCGTTCACCGATTGATGGACCGAGCTGCCATCGAGTGCCGGTGTCCACACCCCGGCACCGAAGCCGGAGACCGCGGGGTACGACTCTGCGCTCCAGGTGTTCAGATCCACGGGCGCGGCAGATGCGCCCAGTGAAACGGCCGAGCCGGCCAGGGCGACGCACCACATCGCGCACATTCTGTTGAACTTGAAGGACATTTGGACTCTCCTCTGTTGCCTTGCGGGCGCACCCAGACAGCATGCGTGTCTGCACGCTACGCCTGCACCACCCCGCGCCGCAAGAGCGCGCCCCCCCTAACTCAGGGGAACGCGGCAACGGTCGGGTGAACATGCCGGTGAAGCCATCGCTTGACATCCAGTCGCCTCTGTCGAACTTGACGTGGCTCAACGCGGACGAGCAGTGCAGGCGTAGCGTGAAAGCCGATCATTTGGAGAGGTGCCATGCAAGTCTTGAAGTCGACCTCGGTCTTGTCCCTTGGCCTTGTCCTGGCGCTGATTTCAGGGATGGCTCTCGCACAGCCGAAGATCACCGACGGCCTGTTGACCGATTCGGCCAGCATGACGCTGTACGTCTTCGACAACGATGCCACGGTTCCTGGTAAGAGCGCTTGTACGGGTGCGTGTCTCAACATGTGGACGCCCTTGTACGCGGAGCCGGATGCAAAGGCCGCGGGCGATTACGCATTCATCACGCGCGATGACGGGAAGCGTCAGTGGGCATACAAAGGCAAGCCCTTGTACCGCTGGTACAACGACAAGAAGCCGGGCGACAAGGACGGCGACGGCCTTCGTCAGGCTTGGCACGCGGCCAAGCCCTGAGGCAACGACCGCTGATCCCCTCGTCGGCGCGCATCAGCGGGTCGCTCGCACCGCCCACACCCTGGCCGTGAGCGGGATCGATCCATCGGGCTGGATCGGCAGCTCTGCGCGCAGCCGGTCTCTCAGCGCGCTGCGCGCCGATTCGTCGAGCGACATCGCGTAGGCGGGGGCTGGTCCCTGGCCGCCGAGGAAAGGCGTCCAGTAGTCGTCGAAGCTTGCGAACGGCGTGGCGATGTCGATGGCGCTCACCTGCGCATCGCGCCACCCGGCGCCGCTCACCGCGGCGAGCAGCGCATCGGGCTGGCACAGCGGAAAGCGCCGTCCCTCGTCGAGCGGCATCGCAGCGGGGTCGAGTGTGACGGCGGCATCCCAGAAGCAGCGCATGAGCTCCATCTTTCCCGCGTAGTCCCAGACGTAGGCGCCGAGGGTGGCGGCGGGCGCGGCGACGCGCGCCATCTCGGTGAGCGCCGCGTGCGGGTCGGGCACGAAGTTCAGCACCAGCCCCGACACCACGGCGTCGACCGCCGCGTCGGGCAGCGGGATCGCGGCGGCATGGCCCGGCAACAGCGTGACGCTGCCCGGCAGCGCCTCGCGCGCGGTCTTCAGGAACCCTTCCGAAGGTTCGACGCCGACGAGCGATGCCGGTGAGGCATGTTCGATGACGGCGGCGCACAGCGCGCCGGTGCCGCAGCCGACGTCCAGCCAGCGCCTTTCGGCCGGTACGTTCAGCCACGCCACGAAGGCCGGCGCGACGCGCCGGCTCCAGCGCCCGACATAGCGTTCATAGGGATGGCCGAGGAGCCAGGTGTCGGATGGTGAGCGTGATGGCACGGCAATGACCTCCAGAGCGGCTTCACGCGGCCACGCCCTCGATCCACTGCGAGAAGGTGGCGCACGGCCGGCCAGATTGAAGAGCCCGTGCCGGCAAGTGTCAATCGAGGCAGACGTGACCCTGCGCCCCGCCTGGGCAATGCGTGCGTTCCTGTCGAACGCTTCTCGCGTCACGTTCACACCGGCGTTGCACATCGGCCAGGCATCGGTGCAAGCCCCGATCCCTTCGCCCGATGCGCCCACGATGATGGCCGCAATCCACCGGAGCCCACCATGACCCACGGCATCGCCCGCCGCCACACCCTGGCCGACCTGCTGCGCCGCAGCGCCAAGCGCCATCCCGCGAAGACCGCCGTGATCTGCGGCGATACCTCGTGGAGCTACGCGGAGTTCGACCGCGTGTGCGGCGCGGTGGCTGCCGGGCTGCAGCAGCGCGGCATCGCGCACGGCGACCGCGTCGCGGTGCTGGCGCGCAACTCGCACGCGTTTGCCGCCCTGCGCTTCGCGCTCGCGCGCATCGGGGCGGTGCTGGTGCCGATCAACTTCATGCTGAAGGCCGAAGAGGTGGCCTTCATCCTGCGCCACGCCGGCGCGCGCATGCTCGCCACCGATTCGGGCCTGGCCGCGCTCGCGCGCGAAGCCGCGGCACTCTCCACCGACGTGCGTGAGTTCCTGTGGCTGCCCTCCGAAGACCAGGGCGAGCCGGTCGAGGGCATGCTCGACTTCGACACGCTCGCGCGTGCCGACGACGAACCGGCCGAGACCGAGCTGCGCGGCAGCGACCTGCTGCAGATCGTCTACACCAGCGGCACCGAGGCGGCCCCCAAGGGCGCGATGCTCACGCACGACGCGGTGATCTCGCAGTACGTGAGCTGCCTGGTCGACGCCGAGGTGAGCGGCAGCGACCTCACGCTGCATGCGCTGCCGCTGTACCACTGCGCTCAGCTCGACGTGTTCTTCGGCCCCTCGGTGTATGCCGGTGCCACCAACGTCATCACCGCCAAGCCCACGCCCGACAACCTGCTGCCGCTGATGGCGCGCCACCGCATCGGCTCGTTCTTCGCGCCGCCCACGGTGTGGATCTCGCTGCTGCGCTCGCCGCTGTTCGACGGAACCGACCTCTCCGCGCTGCGCAAGGGCTACTACGGCGCCTCGATCATGCCGGTGGAGGTGCTGCGCGAGCTGGCGCACCGGCTGCCGCAGGTGCGGCTGTGGAACCTCTACGGCCAGACCGAGATTGCGCCGCTCGCCACCATGCTCGGCCCCGACGAGCAGCTCACGAAGCCCGGCTCGGCCGGCCGCGCGGTGCTCAACGTGGAAACGCGCGTGGTCGACGAGCGGATGCGCGACGTGGCCATCGGCGAGGTGGGCGAGGTGGTGCACCGCTCGCCGCACCTGATGCTCGGCTACTTTCACGACGACGAGCGCACGGCCGCGGCGTTCGAGGGCGGCTGGTTCCACTCGGGCGACCTCGCGACCATCGATGCCGAGGGCTGCATCACCATCGTCGACCGCAAGAAGGACATGATCAAGTCCGGCGGCGAGAACGTGGCGAGCCGCGAGGTCGAGGAGATGATCTACCGGCTGCCGCAGGTCTCGGAAGTGGCGGTGTTCGGCGTGCCGCACCCGCACTGGGTCGAGGCGGTGGTCGCGGTGGTGGTGCCCAAGGCGGGCCTCGCGCTCGACGAGGCGGCGGTGATCGAACACTGCCGCCACCACCTCGCCGCGTTCAAGACACCCAAGCGCGTGGTGTTCGCCGAGGCGCTGCCGAAGAACCCGAGCGGCAAGCTGCTCAAGCGTGATCTGCGCAGGGTGTACGAGCGGCTCTATTCCGACGCGAAGGAATGATGAGCCCGTGCCAAGCCAACAGACCCATGACCATCGGATTCCATCGCGTGCTTGCAGCGGAGACCGTGTCGAACTTCGGTTCGATGCTGAGCCGCTTGGCGATTCCGTGGCTGGCCACGTTGATGCTTGCCGCCACGCCGCTGCAAATGGGCTGGCTGCTGGTCGCCGACGTGGCAGCCGGCGC
>CAJPFZ010000495.1 GCA_905339355.1 Burkholderiaceae bacterium | reverse complement strand
CGCCGGTGTGGCGGGCGGTGATGGACGAGCTGGAGCGGCGCGCCGCGCCGGCAGGCACGCGCCAAGCGCTCGCCGCGCCGAGCGGCGTGTCAATGCGCACGGTGCGCTTCGCACCCGCCATCGAACCGCCGCGCGAGGAGTGGTTCCTCGCCGGGACCGAGCAGACGCTGGTGACCGCGGCCACCGAGAGCGCCCGTGCGACCTCGCTGATCGTCTCGCCCGCCGACCGCAGCGTGATCGCGCTCGACCCGGACATCCCGCCGCATGCACAGCAGCTGCATCTCAGCGCGGCAGTGGGCACGCCGCGCTCGTGGAGCTGGCGCATGGACGGGCGCCGGCTCGGCCCCGCCCCGGCCATGCGCTGGGCGATGTCGCCCGGAAGTCACCTGCTCGAGCTGGTCGACGAGCGCGGGCAGGTGCAGGCTGCGGCGAAGTTCGAGGTGCGAGGCGTCGTGCAGCACGCGGCCAGCCGACGCAACACGCCGCCGTAGGCGCGGCGATTGCCACCCTGAAAGAGCATGCTGGCGCCGCGGTGATGCGCGGCCCCGATTTGTTCGTGCACGGTGGCGCGTGATACGGTGGCCTGGCCTTGGAAGGGGCTGTCCAGCGTTGGCGTTCAAGCGCAGACGGGTCGGGATTTCTTACAACGACCACGACGAGGATGTCGTATCCGCGTGTTGAACGACCAAGACATCACCCTGTTTCGCGAAGGCACCCATTCGCACCTCTTCGAGCACCTGGGCTGCCAGCTGTCCGGCAACGGCCGCGGTGCGCGCTTCGGCGTGTGGGCGCCGAATGCCTCGGCGGTGTCGGTGATCGGCGAGTGGAACCATTGGGACGCCGCGGCCCATCCGCTGCAGCCGCGCGCTGACGGCAGCGGCATCTGGGAAGGCAAGGCGAGCCAGGCGCGCCATGGCCAGGCCTACAAGTACCGCATCGTCACGCCCGACGGCCGCTCGCTCGACAAGGCCGACCCGCTTGCGTTCTACGCCGAGACACCGCCGGCCACCGCCTCGCGGATCTGGTCGCTCGCCTACGAGTGGCACGACGGCGACTGGATGCGCGAGCGCGCCGCGAAGAACGCGCTCGACGCGCCGATCGCCGTCTACGAGCTGCACGCCGGATCGTGGCGGCGGCGGGACGGCGAGTTCCTCGGCTGGCGCGAACTCGCCCCTGCGCTCGCCGACCACCTGGCCGAGACCGGCTTCACCCATGTGGAGCTGATGCCGGTCACCGAGCACCCGTTCTACGGCTCGTGGGGCTACCAGACGACCGGCTACTTCGCGCCGACCGCGCGCTACGGCACGCCGCAGGACTTCATGGCTTTCGTCGACCACCTGCACCAGCGTGGTATCGGCGTGCTGCTCGACTGGGTGCCGTCGCACTTTCCGCACGACGCGCACGGCCTCTACGAATTCGATGGCACGCATCTGTACGAACACGCCGACCCGCGCCAGGGCTTTCACCCGGAGTGGAACTCGGCGATCTTCAACTACGGCCGGCACGAGGTGCGCAGCTTCCTCACCTCGTCGGCGCTGTTCTGGCTCGACAAGTACCACCTCGACGGGCTGCGCGTCGACGCCGTCGCCTCGATGCTTTACCTCGACTACGCCCGCCAGGCCGGCGAGTGGATACCGAACCGAGAAGGCGGCAAGGAGAACCTCGAGGCAATCGAGTTCCTGCGCCGCATGAACGAGGCGGTCTACCGCGACCACCCGGACACGATGACGGTGGCCGAGGAGTCGACCGCGTGGCCGATGGTGTCGCGCCCGACCACGATGGGTGGGCTCGGCTTCGGCATGAAATGGAACATGGGCTGGATGCACGACACGCTCGCGTTCATGAAGGAGGATCCAGTCCACCGCAAGTACCACCTCGACAAGCTGACCTTCTCGCTGGTCTACGCCTTCAACGAGAACTTCGTGCTGCCGCTGTCGCACGACGAGGTGGTCTACGGCAAGGGCTCGCTGATCGGCCGCATGCCCGGCGACGCCTGGCAGCAGTTCGCCAACCTGCGCACGCTGCTCGGCTGGATGTGGGCGCACCCGGGCAAGAAGCTGCTGTTCATGGGCGGCGAGTTCGGCCAGCGGCGCGAGTGGGCGCACGAAGGCGAGCTCGACTGGGCGCAGGCAGCGCAGCCCGAACATGCCGGCGTGCGCCGCTGGGTACGCGACCTCAACGCGCTGCTGCGCGCCGAGCCGGCGCTACACGAACTCGATTTCAGCGCCGACGGTTTCGAGTGGGTCGAGAACCGCGACGCCGACACGACGGTGATCGCCTTCCTGCGCAAGCCGCG
>CAJPFZ010000494.1 GCA_905339355.1 Burkholderiaceae bacterium | reverse complement strand
GCCGAGCACCTGATGCTGATCGACCTCGCGCGCAACGACATCGGCCGCATCGCCAAGACCGGCAGCGTCAAGGTGACCGAGGCCTTCGTCGTCGAGCGCTACTCGCATGTGATGCACATCGTCAGCAACGTCGAAGGCATGCTGCAGGACGGCATGACGAGCCTGGACGTCCTGCGCGCGACCTTTCCGGCCGGCACCCTCACCGGCGCGCCGAAGATCCGCGCGATGGAGATCATCGACGAGCTGGAGCCGGTCAAGCGCGGCATCTACGGCGGCGCCTGCGGCTACCTGAGCTTTGCCGGCGACATGGACGTGGCGATCGCCATCCGCACCGGCATCGTCAAGGACCAGACGCTGTACGTGCAGGCGGCGGCCGGCGTGGTGGCCGATTCGGTGCCCGAGCTGGAGTGGAAGGAAACCGAAGCGAAGGCGCGTGCACTGCTGCGCGCCGCCGAACTCGTGGAAGAAGGGTTCTGATCATGCTGCTGATGATCGACAACTACGACAGCTTCACGTTCAATCTGGTGCAGTACTTCGGCGAACTCGGCGAAGACGTGCGGGTGTTCCGCAACGACGAGATCACCGTCGAAGGCATGCGCGAGCTGAGGCCCGATCGGCTGGTGTTCTCGCCGGGGCCGTGCTCGCCGGCCGAGGCGGGTGTGTGCGTCGAGGCCATCCAGGCGTTTGCCGGCAAGCTCCCGATCCTGGGCGTGTGCCTGGGTCACCAGGCGATGGGAGCGGCACTGGGCGGCAAGATCGTGCGTTCGCAGCGGCAGATGCACGGCAAGGCCAGCATCATCACGACCGACCAGCAGGGTGTCTACGCGGGCCTGCCGAAGCAGTTCAGCGTCATCCGCTATCACTCGCTGGCGATCGAGCGGGAGACGATGCCTGCGGTGCTGGAGGTCACCTCGACCTCCGAAGACGGCGAGATCATGGGCGTGCGCCACCGCGAGCTGGCCGGCACGAAGACGCCGATGGAGGGCGTGCAGTTCCATCCCGAATCCATCCTCAGCGAGCATGGCCACGCGATGCTGAAGAACTTCCTGGAGATGAGCCGATGAAGACGATCGATCTTCGCAGCGATACCGTCACGCGGCCCACTCCCGCGATGCGCGAGGCGATGATGCGCGCCGAGCTCGGCGACGACGTCTTCGGCGACGACCCTACGGTCAACGCGCTGCAGGCGCGCATCGCCGAGATGCTGGGCAAGGAGGCGGCGCTGTTCGTGCCCAGCGGCACGCAGAGCAACCTGATCGCGTCGATGACCCACTGCCAGCGGGGCGAGGAAGCGATATGCGGCGAGATGTCGCACACCTACCGCTGGGAGGCGGGCGGTGCCGGCGTGCTGGGCAGCGTGGTGCAGCTGCCGCTGCCACACCAGGACGATGGTTCGCTCGCGCTGGATCACATTCGCGCCGCGATCAAGCCTGACGATGCGCACTTTGCGCGCACCCGCTTGTTGTGTCTCGAGAACACCATCGGCGGCAAGGCGCTCTCAATGAACTACACCGCCCAAGCCACGGCGCTCGCGCGCGAGCACGGCCTGGCGACCCATCTCGACGGCGCGCGTCTCTTCAACGCAGCGGTCAAGCTCGGCGTGGGCGCGCAGGAGATCGCGCGCCACTTCGACAGCGTGTCGGTGTGCTTCTCCAAGGGCCTCGGCGCACCGGTCGGCTCGGCGCTGGTGGGGCCTCGTGAGTTCATCGCACGCGCGCACCGCTGGCGCAAGATGCTGGGCGGCGGCATGCGCCAGGCCGGCGTGCTGGCAGGGGCAGCCTTGCATGCGCTCGACCACCACGTGCAGCGGTTGAGCGACGACCACGCGCTCGCCCGGCGCCTGGCCGACGGACTGCAAGGCATCCCCGGCCTGACGGTCGAGCCGCCGCAGACCAACATGGTGTTTGCCGATGCCGACGAGCGCGGCCGCGGCCTGATCGAGCACCTGAAGACACGCGGTGTGCTCGCGACCGGGCTGTACCGCCTGCGCTTCGTGACCCATCTGGATGTGGATGCGGCCGGCATCGATCAAGCGATTGCCGCCGTGCGGGAACACTTCAACGCCTGAGGAGAGCGCGCCATGGCCATCACCAACATCGAGGCGCTGACGCGCACCATCGAACACCGCGAGATCTTCCACGACGAGATGCTCGCGCTGATGCGCCGCATCATGGGCGGCGAGATGTCGCCGGTGATGATGGCGGCGCTGCTGATCGGCCTGCGTGTCAAGAAGGAGACGATCGGCGAGATCACCGCCGCCGCGCAGGTGATGCGCGAGTTCTCGACCAAGGTGGAGGTCGCCGACCGCACGCATCTCGTCGACATCGTCGGCACCGGCGGCGACAGCTCGCACACCTTCAACATCTCCACCTGCAGCATGTTCGTCGCCGCGGCGGCGGGCGCGCGAGTCAGCAAACACGGCAACCGCAGCGTGTCGAGCAAGTCCGGCAGCGCCGACGTGCTGGAGGCGCTGGGCGTCAACCTGTCGCTGCCGCCGCAAGCGATCGCGCAGTGCATCGCCGACACCGGCATCGGCTTCATGTTCGCACCGAACCATCATCCGGCGATGAAGAACGTCGGGCCGGTACGCCGCGAACTGGGGGTGCGAACGATCTTCAACATCCTCGGCCCGCTGACCAATCCGGCCGATGCGCCGAACATCCTGATGGGCGTGTTCCACCCCGATCTGGTCGGCATCCAGGTGCGCGCGCTGCAGCGACTGGGCGCCGAGCACGCGGTCGTGGTCTACGGCCGCGACGGCATGGACGAGGTCTCGCTGGGCGCCGCGACGATGGTCGGCGAGTACAAGGACGGCGGCATCCACGAATACGAGATCCACCCGGAAGACTTCGGCCTCACGATGGCGAGCAACCGCACGCTGAAGGTCGAGACGCCGGAACAGTCCATGACGATGCTGCGCGCTGTGCTCGACAACGAACCCGGTCCGGCGCGCGACATCGTGATCCTCAACGCCGGCGTGGCGCTTTACGCCGCCAACGTGTCGGCCTCGATGGCCGAGGGCATCGCGCTGGCGCGCGAGGTGCTGGCATCGGGCAAGGCGCTGGCGAAGATGCATCAGTTCATAGCGCGCTCGAAGGAACTGCTGCCGTCATGAGCGACATTCTTCGCAAGATCGTTGCGGTCAAACGCGAGGAGATCGCAGCGGCGCGTGCTCAGCGCGGCATCGTGTCGCTGCGCCGCGAGGCCGAGTCGCTCGGGGGCCAGCGCGATTTCATCGGCGGCCTGCGCCGCAAGATCGATGCGGGCAACGCCGCGGTCATCGCCGAGATCAAGAAGGCGAGCCCGAGCAAGGGCGTGCTGCGCGAACACTTCGTGCCGGCCGAGATCGCGGCGAGCTACGAACGCCACGGCGCGGCCTGCCTCAGCGTGCTGACCGATCGGCAGTTCTTCCAGGGCGATAGGGCGTACCTTGAACAGGCGCGCGCCGCCTGCGGCCTGCCGGTGCTTCGCAAGGACTTCATGGTCGACGCCTACCAGGTGTTCGAGGCGCGCGCGATGGGCGCGGACTGCATCCTGCTGATCGCCGCCTGCCTGGACGACGCGCAGATGGCCGACCTCGAGGCGCAGGCGCACGCGCTCGGCATGGCCGTCCTGGTGGAGGTGCACGACGGCGCCGAACTGGAGCGTGCGCTGCGATTGGCGACGCCGCTGGTCGGCATCAACAACCGCAACCTGCGCACCTTCGAGGTCACGCTCGACACCACGCTGGAATTGCTGGCGCAGGTGCCGGCTGAGCGCCTTCTGGTGACCGAAAGCGGCATCCTGAGCCGCGCCGATATGCGGCGCATGCGCGATGCCGGCGTGCACGCCTTTCTCGTCGGCGAGGCTTTCATGCGGGCCGCCGACCCAGGCGCGGCCCTGGCTGATCTTTTCGCCTGAGCGTGGCCCGCGGCAGCGACCTGTTCGGCGACGATTCGGCGCGTGCCGCCGACAACTGCCTGCGCGAGCCGTTGTCGGCCGTCTTCGAGCGCGTGGCGCCGGCCTGGAAGCCGGTCACCGATGCCTTCGTCGCCACCGAGGCCGGCCAGGCGCTGCTGCGCTACGTGGACCGTCGGGTCGGCGAGGGGGCAGTGGTCTATCCGGCATCCGTGTTCCGCGCCCTGGAGCTGACCGCCCCGGAAGACGTCCGGGTCGTGATCCTCGGCCAAGACCCGTACCACGGCCCTGGGCAGGCGCAGGGCCTGGCGTTCTCGGTGGCCGACGGCCAGCAGCTGCCCCCCAGCCTGCGCAACATGCTGCAGGAAGTGGCAGCCGACACCGGCGCGCCCTCGCAATGCCGCGGCGACCTGAGCGCCTGGGCACGCCAGGGCGTTCTGCTGCTCAACACCTCGCTGACGGTCGAGGACGGCCTGCCGCAAAGCCATGCCGGCCGGGGCTGGGAGGCGCTGACCGACGCGCTGCTGCAGCATGTGGCGGCGCGCCCCGACCCGATGATCTTCCTGCTGTGGGGCGCGTTTGCGCAACGCAAGCGCGCGCTCGTCGAGCACGCGCCGCATCGGGTGCTGACGGCCAACCATCCGTCGCCGCTGTCGGCGCGGCGGCCACCGCAGCCATTCATCGGCTGCCGGCATTTCAGCGAAGTCAACCGACTGCTCGCCGAGTTGCGGCCGGGGTCACCGCCTATCCGCTGGTAGCACACTGGTATGGCCTCTTGAGGCCAACTGCCATCTCGTTCGGATTTCTCA
>CAJPFZ010000493.1 GCA_905339355.1 Burkholderiaceae bacterium | reverse complement strand
CGCCGCATCGACCACGAGCGCCTCTGCCGCCTCGGTCGCGTCGAGCGCTTCATCTGCCGGTGCCAGGCGTTCGAGCACCGCCACGTCGGCCTCCGATGCATCGGCGCCTTGCGCCTGCCGCCGTTCCAGGCGCTCTCGCAGCAGCGGCAGCGGCGCACGGCAATCGACGATGTTGAAAGGCACGTGGAGCCGCCGGGCCAGCGCAGCGAACGCACGGCGCTCCGACGAGCGCAGGAATGCGGCGTCGACGATCACCGGCCAGCCCGCGCGCAGTGCGGTCTCGGCGACCTGCGCCAGCCGCTCATAGGTGCGCTGCGTGGTCGCGCCGTCGTAGATGCCACCGGGCACGCGGCCGTGCGAGCGCTGCAGCGCGCTCAGGCCGAAGAGGCGCTTGCGCTCGACGTCGGAGCGCACGCGCAGTGCGACGGCCGCTTCGACGAGCCCTTGCGAGACGAAGGTCTTGCCTGATCCCGGCAAGCCGTGGGTGATCGCGAGACGCGCATCGCGGCCAAGCGCGAGCGACTGCGCGAGCGCCAGATACTCGGCGGCGCCGCTCGTGGCGGCCGAATGCAGCCGCTGCCCCTGTCCGATCGCCGCCACCTGGGCGCGCACCAATGCGCGGCAGACCATGAAGAAGCGCAATGCCGGCAGGCCGGCGTAGTCGCCACTCGCCTCGAGATACGCGTTGAGCAGGCGGAACCCGAGTCCGCGCCGTTCGTGCGCCATCAGGTCCATAACCAGAAAGGCCACATCGTCGAGCACGTCGATCCAGCGCAGTTCCTCGTCGAACTCGATGCCGTCGAAAGCGCCGGCCTGCTCGCCATGTTCACCGAGCTGCAGCACGTTGGCCAGGTGAAGATCGCCGTGGCACTCGCGAACGCCGCCGTCGCGCCGGCGCGAATCCCACCACGGGGCGAGGGAGTGCAGCTCGGCATGCAGCCAGGCGCGCAGCGCGGGCGTATCGCCGCCCCCCGGCAGCGTGTCGAGCGCATCGATCAGGCGGCCCGCGATGCGCTCATGCACCGCCGCCGAGCCGAAGCGGCTGTCGGGCGCGGCCACCGCGGCGGCGGCGTGGAAGTCGGCGAGCCGCCGTGCCATCGCATCGGCGTGCGGCGCAGCGAGCGTGCCCGCGGCCAGCATCTCGCTCCACAAGGCGCCGTCTGGAAAGCGGCGCATGCGCACCGCCACGTCGAGCACCGGGCCCTCGCCGCCGAAGGCCGGGCCTGAGGGGCCGTCGCACACCTCGATCACATCCAGATACAGCGACGGCGCCAGGCGGCGATTCAGCCGTACTTCTTCTTCGCAATAGCGGCGGCGCGCTGCGAGGCTCGTGAAATCGAGAAAGGGCAGGCGCACCGGCTTCTTCAGCTTGTAGGCCAGCGAAGGGGTCAGAAGCACCCACGAAATGTGTGTTTCGACCAGACGCACCGCTGCGCCCTCCGTGGCCCGCAGCACGGCATGCAAGGCGGCGACGCGCGCGCTCGCGCGGGCGAGCGCGTCGCCTTCGGCGGGGGTCGATGTGGAGTTCATGGGGGCAGCCCGTCCGCGCTTGCGATGCATCAAGGCAGCGCCCGCGCAGCGGAATAGATTCATTGCAGCCCCGCCATCATGGAGAGCCGCCATGGCCAATGCAAGCACTGCCTTTCCGCCGTTGACACTGGACCCGACGCTGTTCAAGCCGGCCTTCGATCTGTCGAACACCTTCACCCAGAGCCTGCTGCAGGCGCAGCGCATGCAGCTCGACGCCTTCGTCGCGTGGCAGCAGGCGCTCACGGCGATGGGCCAGGAGCTGTGGGACGAGTGGGTGTGCCACTGCGCCGGGGGCGTGCCCATCGATGCCTGATGGCTGCCGTTCCCGAACCCGTTGATACCGTTTTCCACGCGCGCGGGCTCGCCAAGGTCTACCGCACCGGCGAGGTGGAAGTGCACGCGCTGCGCGAGGTCGACCTCGACATCGCACGCGGCGAGTTCATCGTCCTGCTCGGTCCGTCGGGCAGCGGCAAGTCGACCCTGCTGAACATCCTCGGCGGGCTCGACGTGCCAAGCGCCGGCGAGGTGATGTTCTGCGATCACAACCTGAGCACCGCGAGCGAATCCGAACTCACCGCGTACCGGCGCGACCACGTCGGCTTCGTGTTCCAGTTCTACAACCTGATCCCGAGCCTGACTGTGCGCGAGAACGTCGCGCTCGTCACCGACATCGTCGAGAACCCGATGCCGGCGGACGAGGCGATCGACCGCGTCGGCCTGACGCCGCGGCGCGACCATTTCCCGGCGCAGTTGTCGGGCGGCGAGCAGCAGCGCGTGGCGATCGCGCGCGCCATCGTCAAGCGCCCCGAGGTGCTGCTGTGCGACGAGCCGACCGGCGCGCTCGACTACCAGACCGGCAAACTGGTGCTGGATGTCATCGCGCGCATCAACAACGAAATCGGCACGACGGCGATCATCATCACGCACAACGCGGCGATCGCCGGCATGGCCGACCGGGTGATCTACCTCGGAGACGGTCGCATCCAGCGCATCGAGGTCAATGCCCGCAAGCTGAAGCCGTCGGAGCTGTCGTGGTGAGCTTGTCCTTCGACAGGCTCAGGATGATCGGAATACAAAATCCGTTCGGGCTGAGCTTGCCCTTCGACAGGCTCAGGACGATCGGAATACAAAACCCGTTCGGGCTGAGCTTGTCGAAGCCCCCATGGCGTGCTGCCGGCGTTGCCCCTTCGACACGGGGCGAACGGCGGTTTCATGTGTCGCGGGTGGCGCTCGTCACCATGGAACACTGAGATGAAAGCCCTCGACAAGAAGCTCCTGCGCGACCTGCGGCTGATGTGGAGCCAGGCGCTCACCATCGCGCTGGTGGTGGCAAGCGGCATCGGGGGCTTCATCACCAGCCTGTCGGCAGTCGACTCGCTCGCGCTGGCGCGGGATCGCTTCTATGCCGAGGGCCGCTTCGCCGACGTCTTCGCCGGCGTCAAGCGCGCGCCCAACGCACTGGCCGACGAACTGCGCGAGGTGCGCGGCGTGGCCGACGTGCAGACCACGCTGGAGCAGATCGTGCGCGTGGAGATCCCGGGCCTCGCCGATCCGATCATCGGCCAGCTCATCGGCATGGACCGGCGCCGCCCGCACCGCATGAACCGCGTGACGGTGAGCAGCGGGCGCGCGCTCGACGGCGCCGGCGGCGCGCGCGCGGACGGCAGCCTCGAGGCGCTGGTCTCCGAAGCATTTGCACAAGCCCATTCGCTGCGGCCCGGCGCGCGGCTGAACGCGCTCATCAACGGCAAGCAGCGCTCGCTGGTGGTCGTGGGCACCGCCTTGTCGCCCGAGTTCATCTTCGCGGGCCTCTGGGGCATGCCCGACACACGCGGCTTCGGCATCTTCTGGATCGACCGCGAGGCGCTCGCGGCCGCCTATGACATGGACGGCGCGTTCAACCGCGTCGCGCTCAAGCTCGCGCCGGGCGCCTCCGAGCAGGCCGCCATCGATGGCGTGGCGCGGCTGCTCTCACGGTACGGCGGGCGCGAGGCGCACGGCCGCACCGAGCAGGGCTCGCACGCGATGCTCGACAACGAAATCAAGGAGCAGCGCGTGCTCGGCACCGTGCTGCCGGCGATCTTTCTCGGCGTCGCCGCGTTCCTGCTCAACGTCGTGGTGTCGCGGCTCGTCGCGACGCAGCGCGAGCAGATCGCGGCGCTGAAGGCGCTCGGCTACCCCAACCTCGCGATCGGGCTGCACTACCTCAAGCTGGTGCTGCTGATCGTGGCGCTGGGGCTCGCGCTCGGTGTCGCGCTCGGCGACCGGCTGGGAACGATGTTCACCGGCCTGTATGCCGAGTTCTTCCACTTTCCGAGCTTCGAGCACCGCATTGCGCCGTGGCTGCTGGTCACGAGCGCGGGCATCACCGTCGCCACCGCGGTGCTGGGCACGCTGAACGCCATCGTCGCCACGGTGCGGCTGCCGCCGGCCGAGGCGATGCGCCCGCCCGCACCGGCGCGATACCGCCGCACGCTGCTCGAAACGCTGGGCATCCATCGCATGGGGCCGGCCATGCGCATGATCGTGCGCAACATGGAGCGCCGGCCGCTGCGCACGGCGCTGGCCATCGGCGGCGTGGCGGCTGCGGTGGCGATCGTGATCATGGGCAACTTCTTTCGCGACGCGATCGAGGTGGTGGTCGACACGCAGTTCAACCTCGGCCTGCGCGGCGACGTGACGGTGTGGACGGCCGAGGCGGTGGACGACGGCGTGCGCCACGAGCTCGCGCGCCTGCCCGGCGTGACGATGGTCGAGTCGACGCGCTTCGTGCCGGTGACCTTCAGCAACGGCCACCTGCGCGAGCGCAGCATGATCCGGGGCTACGCGCCGCGCCCCGAGCTGTACCGCGTGATCGACGTCGACCGCCGCGAGACGCTGCTCGACGGACGCGGCCTGGTGCTCACCGACCGGCTCGCCGACAAGCTTGGGCTGCGGGTGGGCGACCGCGTCGAGGTCGAGGTGCTCGAGGGCCGCGAGCGAAAGATCGCCATGCGCGTGGACGCCACGGTGCGCGAGATGTTCGGCTTGAACGCCTACATGGACCGCCGCGCGCTCAACCGCGTGCTCGGCGACGGCGACGTTTCCACCGGCTACGTGCTTGCCGTCGAGCGCGGTGCCGAAGCGGGCGTGCTCGACGCAAGCAAGGCCCTGCCGCGTGCCGCAGGCGCCTGGAGCAAGGCCACGATGCTGCGCAACATGGAGGAGATCAGCGCGCGCAACGTGCGCATCATGAGCACCATCCTCACGCTGTTCGCCACGGTGATCGCGGTCGGCGTGGTCTACAACAACGCGCGCATCGCGCTGGCCGAACGCGCCTGGGAACTCGCGAGCCTGCGGGTGCTCGGCTTCAGCCGCGCCGAGGTCTCGGGATTGCTGCTGGGCGAACTCGCCATCGTCATTGCGATCGCGTTGCCCATCGGCATGCTTCTCGGCTGGGGTCTGACGCAGCTGATCACCGAGTTGCTGAAGTCCGACCAGTTCTTCTTTCCGGTGGTGATCCGCGCGCGCACCTTCGCCTGGGCGGGTCTGTGCGTCGTGGCCGCGGGCGTGGCAAGCGCGCTCGTGGTGCGGCGGCGCATCGACCGGCTCGACATGGTGGCCGCCTTGAAGACAAGGGATTGAGATGAAACGGAAAACGTGGCTCATCGCCGGCGGCGGCCTCGTCGCGGCGGTGGCGTTGCTCGCCTGGGCCTTCGCGCCGCGGCCGGTCGAGGTGGAAACCGCGACGGTCACGCAAGGCCTCTTCGAGACGACGATCGACGAAGACGCCAAGACGCGGCTGCACGAACGCTACGTCGTCTCGGCGCCGCTGTCGGGGATGCTCGCGCGCATCACGCTGCGCGAGGGCGACACGGTGCATGCCAACGACGTGCTGGCGAGCCTGCGCCCGGCGCTCTCGCCGATGTTCGACGAGCGCACGCTGCGCGAGCAGCAGCTGCGGGTGGAGATCAGCGGGGCGCAGGTGCAGCGGGTGAACGCCCGTGTCGAGCGCGCGCGTGTCGGTCTGCAGCAGGCGCGCAACGAGGTGCAGCGCAGCGAACAACTGGCCCGCCAGGGCTTCGTCTCGACCACGAAGCTCGAGACCGATCGCCTGGGCGCGCTGGCGGCGCAGAAGGAGTTAGAGGCCGCCGAGCAGGAGCGCCACGTCGCCGGCCACGAGCTCGAGCAGTCTCGCGCCGCGCTGGTGGCCGTGCGCAACCCCGAACGCTTGGCTGCGCGCGCCTTCGTGCTGCGTGCGCCGACCGCCGGCCGGGTGCTGAAGGTCGTTCAGACCAGCGAGGCCGCGGTCGCGCTCGGCACGCCGCTGATGGAGATCGGCGACACCGCCGGGCTCGAGGTGGTGGCGGAGTTGCTGACCACCGACGCGCTGCAGGTGAAGGCGGGCAGCCGCGTGATGATCGAACGCTGGGGCGGTGACGATCTGCTGGAAGGTCGGGTGCGGCGCGTCGAGCCCGCGGCCTTCACCAAGGTGTCGGCGCTCGGCGTCGAGGAGCAGCGCGTCAAGGTGCTGATCGACATTGCGAGCGCGCCCGAACGCTGGCGCGCGCTCGGCGACGGCTTTCGCGTCGGCGTGCGCATCGTCACGAGCTCGGTGGACGACGCCGTGCGGGTGCCGGTGAGCGCGGTGTTCCCGCTGCCTCAAGGCGAAGGGGAACCGCGCGCGGCGATGGCGGTCTTCACGCTGCAGCAGGGCCGCGCGAAGGTTGCGGCGGTGCAAGTGGGCGCGCGCAACGGCATGCACGCGTGGATCCGCTCGGGATTGGAGCCGGGCACCACGGTGATCGTCTATCCGCCGCCCGCCGTGAAAGACGGCGTGCGCGTCAAGCCCCGCAAGGTCTGAGAGACTGGGACGTCTTCGGAGAAGACCATGCATGCGATGGTGTTGCACCACCCGGGCGAAGCGCTGCAATGGGAAGAGCGGCCCACGCCCCTGCCCGGCCCGGCGCAGGTGCGGCTGCGCGTCGAAGCCTGCGCGGTGTGCCGCACCGACCTGCATGTGGTCGACGGCGATCTGCCGGTGCCGCGGCTGCCGATCGTGCCCGGCCACGAGATCGTCGGCCTGGTCGAGGCCGTCGGCACCGATGTGCGCAGCGTGCACGTCGGCGAGCGGGTCGGCGTCGCGTGGCTCGCGCACACCTGCGGGCATTGCGCCTATTGCCGCCAAGGGCGCGAGAACCTGTGCGACACACCGCTGTTCACCGGACACGGCTGCGACGGCGGATTCGCCACCCACGTGCTGGCCGACGCAGCGTTCTGCCTTCCGCTCGACGACCTGTCGGGCAACGCGGTGCACGTCGCACCGCTGCTGTGCGCGGGGCTGATCGGCTGGCGTGCGTTGCGCATGGCGGGCGACGGAGCCACCAACCTGGGCCTCTACGGCTTCGGCGCCGCCGCCCACCTGATCGCGCAGGTGGCGCGGCTGCAGGGCCGGCGCGTGTTTGCGTTCACGCGTGCCGGCGACGTGCCGGCGCAGGACTTCGCGCGCTCGCTCGGCTCGGCCTGGGCCGGCGCTTCCGAAGAGCCGCCGCCCGAGCCGCTGGACGCCGCGATCGTCTTCGCGCCGGTCGGTGCGCTGGTGCCGCTCGCGCTGCAGGCCGTGCGCAAGGGCGGGCGGGTCGTCTGCGGCGGCATCCACATGAGCGACATCCCGTCGTTCCCCTACCGACTGCTGTGGGAAGAGCGCCAGCTGTTGTCGGTGGCGAACCTGACGCGCCGCGACGCCTCGGAGTTCCTGCGCTTCGCCGCGCGCTCGCCGCTGCACGTCGAGACCACCACCTACCCCCTCCAGGCGGCCAACGAGGCCTTGGCCGACCTGCGCGGAGGGAGGTTGCAGGGCGCGGCGGTGCTGCTACCGTAGGCGCTGCGCGTTGCGCGAGATCAACCCTCGGCCCGCACCCGACTCGAACAATGAATGGTGCCGGGCCCTGCCCGCCGGAGAGACGCCATGACCTACCGTAGCCTGCTCGTCCTGCTCGACGAGGATCCGCTGTGCGCCGAGCGCACCCGTCTCGCGGTGCGCCTCGCGAAGGATCTGGATTGCCACCTCGTCGGGGTCGCGCCGACGGGGCTGATCGACATGCCCGCCGCGCCCGAGGCCGCCAGCACGCTGGCGGAGTTCGCCACCCGGGCCTGGGAGAGCCTGCGCGACCAGGCCGAGCGCGCCACCCTGCGATTTCGCGAGGTGTGCCACGCGGCGGGGCTGAAGTCCTTCGAAGCAGTTGTCGATGAAAACGACAAGGCCTCGTCACTGGTGCGCCACGCCCATTGCAGCGACCTCACGGTGCTGAGCCAGGCCGATCCGAAGGCAGCCAATTTCCGGCTGGCGCAGGAGTTCGTCGAGCAGGTCGTGCTCTACAGCGCGCGCCCGACGCTGATCCTGCCCTATGCCGGCCGCTTGGAGAACGTCGGCAGCCGCGCGCTGGTCGCCTGGGACGACAGCCGCGAGGCCGCGCGCTCCGTGTCGGACGCATTGCCGCTGCTGCGCCGCGCCACGCAGGTTCAGGTGCTCAGCTGGAACGAGTCCGGCGGCACGCCCGACAAGACGCTTCGCCCGCGCCTGGATGCGCTGCAGCAGTGGCTGCTGTGGCAGGGGGTGGCCGCGGACGTGGCCGTGGAAACCACCGAGATCGGCATCGCCGAGGCGATGCTGTCGCGCGCTTCCGACCTGGAGGCTGATTTGATCGTGATGGGCGCCTACGGCCACGCGCGCTGGGCCGAACGTGTGCTCGGCGGCGCCACGCGCGGGCTGCTGGCGTCGATGACGGTGCCGGTTCTGATGTCGCACTGAGGCCTCGCCCATGACCTCGATACGCTCGGTTCTGCTGCACCTGGACAACACGTCCTCCGCCGGGGCGCGCCTGGAGTTCGCCTGCGGCCTCGCGGCGAAGCATGAAGCCGCCTTGCCGGTGATGTTCGCCGCCTCGTCTGCGCAGCGGCCGGTGCAGCTCGCGCTGGCCGAAGGCCCCGCGGCCGTGCTGCAATCGATGCACGAGGCCGACTGCGAGCGCGCGCGTGCTCTTTTCGACCGCGCCGTCACCCACGGCGGCCCGGCGATGCGCTGGCTCGACGCCGGCGACGCCGACCCTGCCGACGCCTTCACCCGCCAGGCGCTGTATGCCGACTTGCTGGTGCTGGGCCAGCACGACCCCTCGGTCGCACCGGCGGGCAGCGCGCCCGCGGGCTTCGTCGAGTCGGTGGTTCTCGGCAGCGGCCGGCCGGCGCTGATCCTGCCGCACAGCGGGCGCTTCGCGAGCGTCGGCCGCGACGTGCTGATCGGCTGGAACGCCACGCCGCAGGCGGCACGCGCCGTCTCGGCCGCCCTGCCCTGGCTGCGCGAAGCGCGCCGGGTTCACGTGCTGGAGGCTGTCGACGAGCCGCGCCACGCCCACGGCGGCGGGCTCGACATCGCGCAGTACCTGCAGTTCCACGGCATCGTGCCGGCACTGCACCGCCACCGCGCGCTGACCGACGCGGGCGACGTGATGCTCTCGCTGGCCAGCGACGTCGATGCCGATCTGCTGGTGATGGGCTGCTACGGCCACAGCCGGGCGCGCGAACTGGTGCTGGGCGGCGCCTCGCGTACCGTGCTGCAGACGATGACGCTGCCGGTGCTGATGGCGCACTGATTCCGGCGCGCGCGATGCGCGGCGATCGCCCTGACGCTGCCAGGGGTTTGCCCGCAGACGCCCCTTGTTCCGCGAAGTGTGCGGAAGCTGCTAACCTTGCCAGCGCCGCGCAGCTGATGCTGGCAACCCCGCCACCTGCCCCACCGACGTGACCGCCGCCCCACAGCACATTGCCGTCCTCGACGACGAGGTCGATATCACCCAGTTGCTCGGCAACTACCTCCAAAGCCACGGCTTCCGTGTCAGCCAGCTGCATTCAGGGCGCGCGTTGATGGAACTGATGGCCGCCGACCCGCCGGCTCTGGTGCTGCTGGACCTTGGCCTGCCCGGCGAAGACGGCTTTGCCATCGCGCGCCAGCTGCGCGAACACTGGCACTGCGGCCTGGTCATCGTGACCGGCCGCGGCGACGCGATCGACAAGGTCGTCGGGCTGGAGGTCGGCGCCGACGACTACGTGACCAAACCCTTCGACCTGCGCGAGCTGCTCGCCCGCGTGAAGGCCGTGCTCAGGCGCATGGCGCCGGCCGAGGCCAACCCCACGGCCGCCCCGGGGGCCGCGCGCAGCAAGCTGCGTTTTGCCGGCTGGGAACTCGATACCGCGGCACGTCGCCTGCTCAACCCGCAAGGGCAGGACGTGGCCCTCACCACCGGCGAATTCGACCTGCTCAGCGCCTTTGCGCTGCACCCCGGCCGGGTGCTGTCGCGCGACTTCCTGCTCGAGCAGACCCGGGGCCGCGAAGCCGGCCCCTTCGACCGCACGATCGACGTGCAGGTCGGGCGCCTGCGCAAGAAGCTCGAGGCCGATGCCGAAGACCCGCAGATCATCAAGTCGGTGCGCGGCGCCGGCTACATCCTCGTGCCGCCGGTGACGGCGGGTTGAGCCCCGCATGACCCCTCCGCCGCCCCACGGACCACCGCCGGCACTGCCTACCGGGATCGAAGAGCGCACGGTCTTTCGCGCGCTGTTCTTCGCCTACCCCGATTCGCTGCTGCTGGTCGACCACGCCGGCGCGATCGTGCTGGCCAATCCGGCCGCCGGGCAGCTGCTGGGCTACACGGTGGACGAGCTCACGGCGCTGAGCGTCGATGCGCTGGTGCCCGACGCCATCCGCCCGCAGCACGCCGCCTACCGCGAGGCCTATGCCAAGGCGCCGCGCCCGCGCCCGATGGGCACGCAGATGGAGCTGGTGGCCAAGCGCAAGGACGGCTCGGAAGTGATGGTCGAGATCGCCCTCAGCCCGCTGCAGACCCACGGCCTGCCCTTCGTGGTGGCGGCGATCCGCGACATCGGCGCCTACCCCCGCGTCAAGCAAGCGCTGCAGCGCGCGCGCTACAGCGAACACCTGGCGCAGCTCGGCCGGCTGGCGGTGGACGCCCGCGATCCGCAGGTGCTGCTCGACCACGTGCCCGACATCGCCGCCGAGGCCTTGCAGGTCGAGGTGGCGATGGTGTTCCTGCTCGAAAGCAACCGACTCGAGCTGCGCGTGGCTGGCGGCGTGCGCATGGTGTCCGGCGAAAAGCTCGGCACCCGTGTGCCCAACCGCCCGGACACGCCGCCCGGCTTCGTGCTGGCCCAGGGCCGGCCGGTGATCGTGGCGGACTACCGCACCGAGCAGCGCTTCAAGGTGCCGCAGGGCTACCTCGACGCGGGGCTCGTGAGCGGGCTGTCGGTGCCACTGTCCGACCGCGGCCGCATCATCGGCGCGCTCACCGTTCGCTCGCGCCAGGCCAAGCGCTTCGGCGACGACGAGGTGCGTTTCCTCGAATCGCTGTCCAACCTGCTCGCCACCAGCTTGCAGCGCGCGCAGAGCGAGGAGGCGCTGAACCATGCGCAGCGGCTCGAAAGCGTGGGCCAGCTGACCGGCGGCATCGCCCACGACTTCAACAACCTGCTGACCGTCATCCAGGGCAACCTGCAAGTGCTCGAAGAGCTGCCGGCATTGGCCGAAGACGCCTACGGCCAGCAGCTCGTGGGCGCCGCGGCGCGCGCCACCAAGCGCGGCGCCGAGCTGACGAGCAAGCTGCTCGCGTTCTCGCGCCGCCAGGTGCTGCAGCCGAGCCCGGTGGACGTGAGCATGCTGCTGCACTCGCTGTCGGACATGCTGCGCCGCACGCTCGACCAGCGCATCGTCATCGAGGTCGACGCGCCGGCTTCGTGCCCGCAGGTGCTGGCCGACCCCGGGCAGCTCGAATCGGCGCTGCTCAACATCGCGATCAACGCACGCGACGCGATGCCCGAGGGCGGCACGCTGCGTTTTCACGGCCAGGCCTGCCCGACCCTGCCCGCGCCGGTGCGCCGCGAACTCGATGACCCGAGCGCACCCGACGACCACTTCGTCGCGATCTCGATCGCCGACACCGGCACCGGCATGCCCGACGCGGTGAAGGAGCGGGCCTTCGAGCCCTTCTTCACCACCAAGGAAGCGGGCCGCGGCACCGGGCTCGGCTTGAGCACCGTCTACGGCTTCGTCAAGCAGTCCAAGGGCGCGATCGCCATCCACAGCGCGCCTGGCCTCGGCACCACCATCACGCTGTACATCCCGCGACCCTGGGACGCCGACGAGGCGCCCGATCTCGGCGTGATCGCCGGCGACGCCGTGCCGGCCGGCCTGAAGGTATTGCTGGTCGAGGACGACTCCGAGGTGCGCACCGTCGTCCGCACCTTCCTCAACACGCTCGAGTGCCAGATCACCGCGGCCGCCAGCGGCGAGCAGGCCCTGCTCACGCTCGGTCCGAGCGCCGACTTCGACCTGCTGCTCACCGACATCGCGCTCGGCCCGGGCATGCGCGGCACGCAGCTTGCGGCCGAAGCGCAGAAGCGCTTCCCGCGGCTGGCGGTGCTGCTGATGTCGGGCTTCTCGTCCGAACTGCTCGACGCCGACCGCGATTCGCCGCCAAGCTGGGAGCTGCTGCGCAAGCCCTACTCGCGCGAGGAGCTGGCGCGGGCGATCGTGAAGGTGCTGGCCTCGCGCTGAAGGCGCGGGCGCCGGCCTTCGTCACGCCACCATCGGCAGCGGCTCGCCCAGTGCGGCCAGATCCTCGAAATCGGCCAATGGCAGCGGCCGGCCGAAGTGGTAACCCTGGAGTTCGTCGCAGCCTTGGCGACGCAGGTACTCGGCCTGCGCCGCCGTCTCCACGCCTTCGGCCACCACGCGCAGCTGCAGCCGGTGCGCGAGGCCGATGATGGCGTCGACGATGGTCGAACCGTCCGGCCCCTGGCCGATGCTGCGCACGAAGGACTGGTCGATCTTCAGCGTGTCGATCGGAAACCGCTGCAGGTAGCCGAGGCTCGAATAGCCGGTGCCGAAGTCGTCGAGCGCGAGCGACACGCCGATCGCCTTGAGCCGGTGCAGCATCGCCTCGGTGGCCTGCGGCTTCTCCATCAGCATGCTCTCGGTCAGCTCGACCTCGAGGCAGTCGGCGGGCACGCGGTGCCGGCTCAGGGCCTGGTGGAGCACCACATCGAGATCGCCAGCCGCGAACTGTCGTGCCGACACGTTGATGGCCAGGCGCGGTGCCGGCTGGCCGGCATCCATCCACAGCCGGATCTGGCGGCAGGCGTTCTCGATGACCCAGTTGCCGACCGCCAGGATCAGGCTGCTGCGCTCGGCCACCGGGATGAACTCGCCCGGCGGCACCAGCGCGCCGCCGTTGCGCCGCCAGCGCAGCAGCGCTTCGGCGCCGACGAGGCGGCCGGTCACGGCATCGACCTGCGGCTGGTAGTGCAGCAGGAACTCATGGCGCTCCAGCGCGTGGCTGAGCGACGCTTCGAGTTCGAGCTTGGCCACCGCCTTGGCATTCAGGTCGCTGGTATAGAAGCAGAAGCGGTTGCGGCCCTGGTCCTTGGCGCGGTACATCGCCGCATCGGCGTCGCGCAGCATCTCGACGGCGCTCGCGCTGCCGTCGTCGGGGTGCACGCTGATGCCGATGCTGGCCGTGACGTAGGCCTCGTAGCCGCCGCCCAGCCGCATCGGCTCGGCCACGGCGCGCAGCAGGTCGCGTGCGACGATGGCCGCTTCGCCCGGCTCGGCCAGCGACTCCAGCACCACGAGGAACTCGTCGCCGCCGAGGCGCCCCAGCGTGTCTTCCTCTCGCATGCGCGCGCGAAGGCGTGTGGCCACGCACACCAGCAGCTCGTCGCCGGCCGGGTGGCCGAGGCTGTCGTTGACGGTCTTGAAACCGTCCAGGTCGATGTAGAGGATGGCCATTCGGCTGCGCCGGCGGTGCGCGCGTTCCAGCGCGTGCTCCAGGCGCAGCTGCAGCAGCCGGCGATTCGGCAGGTCGGTCAGCGGGTCGTAGTGGGCCAGCCGCTCGAGTTCGGCCTCGCTGCGCTTGATGCGCGAGATGTCGGTGCACACGCCGACGTAGTTGCTGAGTTCGCCGGCCTCGTCGTGCACCGCGCTGATGGTGAGCCACTGCGGATAGACGTCGCCGTTCTTGCGCCGGTTCCAGACCTCCCCTTGCCAGCTGCCGTTTTCGCGCACCGAACTCCACAGCGCGGCGTAGAAGCCGGCGTCGTGCAGCCCGGACTGCAGCATGCGCGGCGTGTGCCCGAGCACGTCGTCCTCGGCGTGGCCGGTGATCTCGCAGAAGGCACGGTTGACGGCCCGGATGCGCGCGCGCACGTCGGTGATGACGACGCCGTCGCGCGTGCTCTCGAAGGCCATCGCCCACTGCCGCCGCGTGTCCTCGGCGCGCTTGCGCTCGGTGATGTCGCGGCTCACGCCGAAGGTGCCCACGGTGCGGCCTTGCGCGTCGCGCAGCGGGCCCAGCGTGTTGAGGAAGAGGCGTTCGCCATCGACCGTGTTGATCACGATCTCGCTCTTCGTCACCGCGCCGGCGCGTATCACTTCGGCATCCAGTTCAGCCACGCGCGCGGCGTCGCTCGCCGGCAGACAGGCCTGCGGCGGGTGCCCGAGCAGCTGATCCATCGGCCTTCCGAGCAGGCGGCAGGTTTCGCTGTTGACGAAAAGGAAGCGGCCGTCGAGGTCCTTGGCGTAGATCGCGTCGGTGGATCCGTTGGTGATGGCGTCCAGCAGCCGCCAGGCGCGCAGCTTGTCTTCCTGGTCGGCGCGCTGGTGCCGTTCGGTCTGCAGCGTGCGGCGCTGCCACACGAGATACAGCGCGGCGCCGGCCAGCGCCAGCGCGAGCGCGTCCACCAAGGCGATCCATGCCGCGTCCCGCCACACGCTGGCCTCCAGATCGCCTTTGGGAAGCTCGGCCAGTACGAACCAGTCACTGCCAGGCACCGGCTCGGCGGCCGCCAGCGACGGCTGCCCGGACGTGCCTTCGCCGTCGAGCACGTCTTGCGGCAAGCCCGTGGGCCCGAACACGCGCGCCGCGGCCATGCGACTGGTCGCCAGCGCAACGTGCGTGTGCGTGTCGCCCGGCTGGCCGGAGACGTCGTTGAGGAACACGAGGTCGTCGTCTTCTCGCCGCAGCAGCAGGATGCGTGGACTGCGGCCGATGCCGGCGCGCGCGTACAGCAGCGGCAGCAATTCCTTGTGCGGGTCGGCTCGCAGCACCAGCACGCCACCCGCTTCGGCGCCGTCGCGCGCCAGCGGAATCACCACATCCATGCCGGCGGTCACCGCGTCGCCGTGCGGCAGGTACAGGCCGGTGTCGAGAGTCCTGCCGCCGGCCACGGCCCGTTGCGCGAGTTCGCGCAAGGCCTGCGGGGGCGGCTCCTGCCCACCGGTGGCTGCCAGCAGCAGGCCCCCTTGGGTGTCGAGCACAAGGATGTCGCGGTAGTGCGAAGCGAGCATCACCGTGCGCAGGCGGCTCAGCAACGCTTTGCGGCGGGCCTCGTCGGGCCGGCGCCGCCACTGCAGGGCGAGCGTGTGCAGGTCCGCCTCGCCGACCACCGCGGCGCTCTCGATCCGGCGGTTGCGCAGCCAGGACTCGACGAGGTCGACCTTGAGCTGCGCGACGGTACGCAGGTTGACGGCGGCTTCCTCGCGCGCGTCGCGCGCGGTGCGCGCCACACCCGCCATGCCGGCGAGCAGGATGATGCCGGCCACCGTCGCGAAAGCCAAGGGCAGTGCGGCGTGATCAGTTGCCTTCGATGCTGCGAGCGGCGGCGCGGTAACCGCGACGACGCGTGCGGAAACGGCGTACAGCAGCAGTGCCGAAGCGAACACGAAGGCGAAACCCTTCCATTGCCCGATCGCTGACATCACCGCGATGTCGGGCGCGATGCCGGCCAGGAAGCGATCCGACAGGCCGATCCACGCGACGCCGAAAGCGGCGTACAGGATGCCGATGCGGGCGGCGCGGCGGTCGATGTTCATCTACGAGGCCGGCCAGCGGAGCGTTGCGCGGGGCTCGCGCCGTCAGCGCTGTCCGCAGGGAGACGTTGCGGCCGCCGGCTTGCCCGGCCACGGCGCGATGCCGAGCGCATGCGCGCGCGCAGCGAGCGTCGATGCCTTGCCTTGCCCTTGGGGTTCCATGCGCCTTCCTGCGTCTTATGTGCAGGCAGCTTGCCCGCATGGCGCCGTGCGGACGTTGATTCGCGTCAATGGCTCCCGGCGCGCAGCTCACCGCGCAGGCGCGTAACGCGCAATCCTTCTCACAGGCTCACTGCAGCACGACGTTCGTCGGCGCCAGGCTGCGCTGCACGAACTCCGACAGCGCGTCGACGTGCGGGATGTGGATGTCCCGGCGGCCCTTCTCGGCGAAGCCGATGATCTTGTCGCGGGCCAGCTTAGACAGCGAGCGGCTCACCGTCTCCAGCGTCATGCCGAGGTAGTTGCCGATCTCGGCGCGCGTCATGCGCAGCGTGATCTGGTCGGTGCGCATGCCGCGCTTGGCGAGAGAGTCGGCCCAGTAGCGCAGAAAGTCGGCCACGCGGGCTTCCGCCGGCAAGGTGCACACCGACATCAGCGATTCGCGGTCATGGGCGATCTCGCGGCTCATCGCCTCGTGCAGCACCGTGAGCAAGGTGGGGTGGACGCCGCAGGCGGCGATCAGCGCGTCGTAGCGCACCACCCAGACCTCGCCGGTGTCCATCGCAACCGCGTCGCAGGAGTACTGGCCGTGGGCGATGCCGTCGAAGCCGAGCCAGTCGCCGCGGAACTTGAGGCCCACCACCTGCTCGCGGCCGTCCGGCGAAAGGTTGACGATCTTGAAGAATCCGGAGTTGAGGATGTAGAGGTTGCCGAAGCGCTCACCGGCCTGATAGATGACGTCGCCTGCGTGCACCACGCGGCGCTGCGGGGCGAGCTTGTCGTTGAGCAGCTTGAGCGTGTCGGCGATGTGCTGGCTGGCGCGCTGGTTGGCCGCCGCGTCGCTCTTGAAGAACCGTGCGGGAACTGCCGCCGCCTGGCGTGCGAAGGGGGACGGGGTGGCGGGCGAGGTGGCGGTGCTGAGCATTTGGATCTCCTTGAGGCCTCCGGAACGGTGGCCGTTTGCGATGAGGGAATGCTAGGGAGGGGGTCGCAACGCCGTGAGAACAGCCCGCATCGCTCGGTAACGCTGGGTGAACGCTTTGTGTCGGGCACGTATCAGCACACGGCAAGGCCACCCGCCTTGACGGCCGTCAAGGCAGGCGAAGGACGCGCCGGTAGTCTTCCGGCACCGTGCGACTGCAGTGGTGCACGCTGCCTACGCCATGACCCAGAACCTCAGAAACCGCAGCCGCCAGGGCTTTGAAACGATGTCGCCGCTCGAAGTGACCGCATTGCTGGCCAACGCCCGCACTTTGCAGCGCGCCGCCCAGGAGGGCACGACACAGCCGCTCTTGAAGGGCAAGAACTTCGGCCTGCTGTGCGAGGCGGCGGACCATCCGGACGCGCAGCTGTTCCGCCGCGCCGCCGTCGAGCTGGGCGCCCATGTGGCCCACATCCGGCCGAGCCTGTCGGAGCTGACCACGCCGCAGGAGGTGCAGCACACCGCGCGCGTGCTCGGCCGGCTTTACGACGCAGTCGAGTGCCAAGGCATGCCGCCTGCCCTGGTGCAGCTGGTGGGCGGCGATGCAGGCGTTCCGGTGTACGACGGAATTGCCGGCGGCGACCACCCCACGGCGCGCTTGGCCGACCAGTTGGACGGCAGTTCGCCACCCGAGGACCGGCGGCGCTTCGTGCTGCAGGCCCTGCTGATCGGCACGATCGCGTAGCCGCAACCCCTCTTCACGTTCCCAAATGAGCATTCGCAACCTGGATCGGCTGCTCGAGCCGAAATCCATCGCCGTGATCGGCGCCTCCGAACGTGCCGGCAGCGTCGGCGCCACCGTCTGGCGCAACCTGCGGGCGGGCAATTTCGCCGGCACGCTCTACCCGATCAACCCCAAGTACCGCAGCCTGGACGGCGAGACGGTCTACGCGCGGCCGGCCGATCTGCCGCAGGCGCCCGATCTCGCCGTGCTGTGCACGCCGCCCGCCACGGTGGCCGAGCTGATCGCCGAGCTGGGCCAGCTCGGCACGCGGGCCGCCATCGTCATGACGGCCGGCCTCACCGCCGCGCAGAAGCAATCGATGCTCGACGCGGCGCGCACCCACCTGCTGCGTGTGCTGGGCCCCAACTGCCTCGGCCTGCTGACGCCGCGGCTCGGGCTGAATGCGAGCTTCGCGCACACCGACGCGCTCGCCGGCAGCGTGGCCTTCATCTCGCAGTCTGGGGCGCTCGTCACCGCCGTGCTCGACTGGGCGAAGTCGCGGCACATCGGCTTCTCGCACATGGTGTCGCTCGGCGAACGCGCCGACGTCGACTTCGGCGACCTGCTCGACCACCTCGCCAGCGACCCGCAGACCCGTTCGATCCTGCTCTACATCGAGTCGATCGAACACCCGCGCAAGTTCATGTCGGCGGCACGCGCCGCGGCGCGCAACAAGCCGGTGATCGTTGTCAAGGCCGGGCGTGCCGGCAACGGCGTCAAGGCCGCGGCCTCGCACACCGGCGCGCTGGCCGGCTCCGATGTGGTGTTCGACGCTGCCATCCGCCGCGCCGGCATGCTGCGCGTGGACACGCTGCAGGACCTCTTCATGGCGGCCGAGACGCTGGCGCGCTTCGGCGGCAACCGCGACGAGTCGCTGACGGTGATGACCAACGGCGGCGGCGCCGGCGTGATGGCCGCCGACGCCGCGGCGCTCGCCGGCATCCCGCTGCGCGAGCTGAGCGACAGCCTGCGCGACAAGCTCGGCAGCGTGCTGCCGGCGACCTGGTCGAACGCCAACCCGATCGACATCATCGGCGACGCGCCGGTCGAGCGCTACACCGAGACGCTGCAGGCGCTGCTCGCGGATCGCCAGAGCGGCGCGGTGCTGTTCCTGCACGCGCCGACCGCCATCGTCCGCAGCGACGACATCGCGCGTGCCTGCGCGCCGATCGCGCGCCAGGCCGCGAATCGGGTGATGGCCTGCTGGCTGGGCGACAGGGCCGTGGCCGAAGCCCGGCGCATCTTCGAGGAGGCGGGCGTCGCCGACTACGGCACGCCCGAAGAAGCGGTGCGTGCCTTCGCGATGCTGCGCACCTACCACCGCAACCAGGCGCTGCTGCAGGAGGCCCCGACGGCCAGCGAGAACGGCCCGCCCGACACCGAGGCGGTGCGGGTGACCATCGAACGGGTGCTCGCCGAAGGCCGCGAGATGCTCGACGAGCACGAGACCAAGACGGTGCTGCAGGCCTACGGCATTCCGGTCGTGCGCACCGTCTCCGTGGGCCCCTCGGCCGGCGAGGCGGCGGCCGCGGCCAGGCAGCTGGGCTATCCGGTGGTGCTGAAGATCCTGTCGCCCGACATCAGCCACAAGTCCGATGTCGGCGGCGTGCGGCTGAACCTGCGCGACGAGCGCGAACTGAGCCTCGCCGTCGAGGAGATGCTCACGCGTGTGCGCGAGGTCCGGCCGCAGGCCCATGTGGCCGGCTTCACTGTGCAGCACATGGTGAAGCGGCCGATGGCGCAGGAGCTGATCATCGGCGCGAGTGTCGATGAGGTGTTCGGCCCGGTGCTGCTGTTCGGCCAGGGCGGCACTGCCGTCGAGGTGCTCGCCGACCGCGCCATCGCACTGCCGCCGCTGAACCGCGCGCTGGCGCGCGAGATGGTGTCGCGCACGCGGGTATCCAAGCTGCTCGCCGGCTACCGCGACCACCCGCCGGTGCATCAGGATGCGCTGCACGACGTGCTGGTGGCGGTGTCGCAGATGCTGGCCGACCTGCCGCAGCTGGCCGAACTCGACATCAACCCGCTGTGGGCCGACCATGAGGGCGTGATCGCGCTCGACGCCCGGCTGCGCGTGAGCCGCAGCCCAGTGGGTGGCGCCGAGCGCTTCGCGATCCTGCCCTACCCGGCCGAGCTGGCCGAGACGCTCGACTGGAACGGCCGAACACTCGTGATGCGGCCAATCCGCCCCGAAGACGAGGCGCAGCACATGGCCTTCATCGACCAGCTGAGTCCCGAAGACCTGCGCCTGCGCTTCTTCAGCAGCCGGCGCGAACTGCCGCGCAGCGAACTCGCGCGGCTGGTGCAGATCGACTACGCGCGCGAGATGGCTTTCGTGGCGCTCGCGCCGCGCGACGACGGATCGAGCGAGACGCTCGGCGTGGTTCGCGCGATCAGCGACCCCGACAACATCGAGGCCGAATTCGCGATCATCGTGCGCTCGGACCTGAAGGGCCAGGGTCTCGGCCACCTGCTGCTCGCGAAGATGATTCACTACCTCAGGCGGCATGGCACGCAG
>CAJPFZ010000492.1 GCA_905339355.1 Burkholderiaceae bacterium | reverse complement strand
CCCCGCCGCGCTAGTTCCTTAGGCCCTCGTCCGCCAGCGGGGTGAACACGATCTCGACGCGCCGGTTCATCTGGCGCCCTGCCGGCGTGCCGTTGTCGGCCGTGGGATTGGCTTCGCCGTGAGCACGCGTGCTCAGATGATCGGCCGCGACACCCTGGCCCACCAGCTCGTTCATCACCGCGTCGGCCCGACGCTGCGAGAGGTCTTGGTTCGCACCGGCATCGCCCACGCTGTCGGTGTAGCCCTCGATCGTGGCCCGGCGCTGCGGATTGCGCTTGAACACCTCGGCCAGCTTGGCCATGTTGCGCGAACCGTCGGGCAGCAGGCGCGAGCGGCCGCTGTCGAACAGCACGTCGCCGAGCGTGACGACGATGCCGCGCTCGGTCTTCTTCGCGTTCAGGTCCTTGAGCTGGTTCTCCAGATCGCTCGCGCGCGCATCGCTGCGCTCGATGCGCGCCTGGTCGCGCACGGCGCCGGCCTCGGCAGCCGCGAGCTCGGTGGCCTTGCGCGCATTGCTCTGCTGCGAAGCGGCGAGCTGGCGCTGCGCGGCGTCCGCCTCGCTGGTGCGCTGGGCCAGGCGCATCTTGTCGCGCTCGGCTGCTGCGCCGGCAGTGACGGCCTGCGAGGCCCGGCTCGACGCCGTTTCCTGCGCGATCGCCACACGCTGCACCGTCATGTACGAGAGGTGGTCGATGGTGGCGGTCTTGCTTCCGTCGGACCAGGCCTTGTCGGCCACGCGCAGCGACTCGGTCGCGCGCTTGAGTTCTTCGGGCGCCAGCGAGGCGACCTGCGGGTTGCCCTGTGCCGAAGTGACACGCGTGCGGGCCTGCTCGAGCGCGGTGTTGCGATCGGGGACCGAGCTGCAGGCAGCGAGGGTGGCGGCGGCGATCGCGCCGAGGGCGAAGGTTCTGATGTTCATCTTTGTGCTCCTCAACCGTTCAGCGAACGGTCTTGCGGTTGATTTCTTCGCTCAGCACGCGGGCGGCGTCCTGCGACTCCTGTGCCGCCTTGCGCGAGCGTGCCGATTGCGCGTGCATCTCGGCGAGCTGCGCATCGACCTGGGCCTCGTCGGCCAGCTGGCGGGCACGCTCGAAGTCCTTGCGGGCCACGGCCTGACGGGCGCCGGCCAGCTTGTCGACAGCGATCTGCAGTTCGCGCGGCGCGCTTTCGCTGGTGCTGGCGGTGTTGGCACTCAGCACCGCAGCTTCTGCCACGGCCATCTGGGAGGTCGGCGGCGGCGCACTGGCGCAGCCCGCCAAAGCGAGGAATAGCGAAGCCAGCACCGGAAGCGATGCGCGGTGGATGTTCATGGGGGTCCTTCAGATGCGTGTTCGTGCCGCGGGAATTCGAAGGCACGCACGCGTGGGTCACGCAAATGCAGTCTGCGGCCTGCGCTGCGGCCCGTCTGTCTGGCAACGCACAGTGGCCGATTCGAGCGCCCGGCCCGGGTGCGCGGGTTCGACCGGCGCTATGGATGCGCGCAACAGCCGCCCGCGCGCCTCACTTGCACAGGCCGAGGATGCGTTCTTGCTGTGTGCACGTTTGCGCCGACGGCGCCTTGGCGGCCGTTGACGCCTGGCCGGCGGTGCAGCGGCGCAGCGCCCGCTCGGTGGCGGCGTAGTAAGACCAGCCGCGGCCCAGCGGCGGCAGGCGCAGATCGACCTCGCGCCACTTGGGGTGGCCTTGTGCCTGCAGCTGGGCGAAGTTCTGGCACAGCGCGAGCGCAAACTCTCCGAGCTGGCGGGCCGTGGAGGCCACCTTGAAGTCGTAGGTCACGAGGAAGGCCTTGACCGCCACCGCGGGCACGTCGGCGCTCAGCAGGTTGGGGTAGCTGCTCGCGCGAACCGTGGCCTGGAAGTAGCTGCCCAGCGCCGCCTTGCCGGTGGCGTGGTTGGCGTCGAACTTGAGCAGCTTGATGAGTTGCCGCGCCTCGGGCTTCATGTCGGCCAGCAGCTTGGCGGGCTGCCCCGCCACGACGACGACCACGTCGATGCTCTTGTCGCCAGTGAGCTTGACCAGCGCCTCTTCGTTGCTCAGGAAGCTGGTGGTGGCGTCGGGGATGGCCGCACCGAACATCTGCCGGTAGAGCGTCGTCGCCGACATCGCGGTGCCGCTGCGCAAGGGGCCGACGTTGATCCTCGCGCCCTTGATCTCGTGCACGAAATCGAAGGGCGCATCGGCGCGGGCGATGAAGTAGATCTCCTCGTTGTAGAGCGGCATGATCACGCGCAGCGGGCGGATCATCGCGCCCGCGTCGGCGTTGCCGCCGGCGGCGACGTCGAGGAAGGCCTGGTACACGTCCGACTGCACCAGCGCGAACTTCACCTGGGGCTCGTAGCGCAGGCGCTCCACGTTCTCTGCCGACCCGGCCGAAGGCAGGGCCTGAAGATCGATCTGGGCGGCGGGTGCGACGAACCGGCCGAGGTCGCGGCCGATCTGGATGTAGGTGCCGCGCTCGGACGCGGTGACGATCTTGTAGGTCGTGCGCGACGCGGGGGCGCTGGCCGGCGATGGTGCCTGGGCCTGTGCCGGCCCGGGCATCAGGGCCAGCGACAGCGCGAGCAGCATGGCGGCCAAGGGCGCTCGGTGCATGGGCGTGTTCTCCATCAACGGCGTGCGGGTGTGCACAGCCCCAGCGCGGCCACCTGCGGCGTGCAAGGGGCATCGACCGGCGGCGGCGCAGGCGGCTGCTCCATCGCATTGGCCAGCGCAGCACTCGCAGCGGTGGTGCGAGTCGCTGCGGGTGGTGGTGCGACAGCGAGCGTTGCGGGCAGCTCGCCGCGGCGGGCCGATGCATCGACGTTCACGGCGGCAGGCGGCTCGATGTCGCCCAACGGGCCTGGCTCGCTGCCAGGCTGCGGCCCGCTGCCGAGAAACACCGCGAGGCTCGCGGCGCCGGCGATGACCCAGGCACCGGTCATGCGCCGCCGAGACGAATCGGGGCGGTCAGGCGCAGTATCGGCATGCAAGGCAGGGTCGTCGTTCGCCGCGGGCTCGCCGAGTTCTTCGCGCAGAACGGGAAAGAAGCTGGCGGGCCCCGAGACCATCGGCGGTTCCTCCTGAGGTTCGATCGCGGGGCCGGGGGGCGACAGCGACGCGACCGGCAATCCTCGCGGCAGCGTCTGTTCACACTGCCAGCACTCGGTGGCGTTGACGCCGTTGGAGGCGCTGCACGCCGGGCAGGCCACCAGGTACCTGCGTTTCACATCGTCCAATCGAGGCGCTTGCATGGCCGACCCTCCACACTGCATTCGCCGCGGGCGGCCAGCGAGCAGCGGCCGTCCTCGGCCGCCAATGAAGCGCCTTGCCATCGCGCTTGTCAATCGGGGCGTGCGACGAATGCGCAGCGATGCGCCTCACCAGAATCCCCAAGACAAGGGGTCGCCATCGACAAGGGCGCCGCCTAACATGGTCTTCGACGGTGGCGAGGCGAGCACAGACAACCCGCGCCAAGCAGCCCGGCAGTGAGTCGTGACCGGCACCGTCTCCAATTCATCGGCAGCGCACGCGCGCTGCCTGGGCGTACACATGCTTTGGTGCAGTGGATCGACACGGCGGGCTCGCTCGCGACTGCTTGCCGGTCTGCTTTGGGCCGCCACCGCCGCGGCATGGGCGCAGGCCGCCCCGCCCGACGACACCCTGGTTGCCCTGCTGCGCGAAGAGGCGTCGAGCTACGAAGCAGGCAGCGGCGGCGTCATGCGCGACAGCGCACGCGCCGTGGCGCTGTACTGCGAGGCGGCACGGCTCGGCGACGCGGAATCCCAGTTCCGGCTGGGCTGGATCCACGCCAACGGCCAGGGCGTGGAGCGCAGCGACGCGGTGGCCGCGTTCTTCTTCCAGATCGCCGCCGAGCAGGGCATCGAACAAGCGCGCAGGATGCTTTCCGTGGTCGGCGGTCCGACCACCGACGTGCCGGAGTGCATGCGTGAACGCGCCCCCGCGCCGGTGCCCGCCGCTGCTGCTCCCAAGGCGGCGCCGCCCGCCACGTCGGCGCCGCCGCACATCGTCCGGCTGGTCAATACGCTCGCGCCGCAGTTCAAGGTCGAGCCCCAGTTGGCGCTCGCGATCATCGCGGTCGAATCCAACTTCGACCCGGCCGCCCTCTCGCCGCGCAACGCCAAGGGGCTGATGCAGCTGATCCCCGACACGGCGAGCCGCTTCAACGTGCGCAACCCCTACGACCCGGCGCAGAACATCCGCGGCGGCATGGCCTACCTGCGCTGGCTGCTGGCCTACTTCGAGGGCGACGTGAAGCTCGTGGCCGCCGCCTACAACGCGGGCGAAGGTGTCGTCGACCGCTACCGCGGCGTGCCGCCTTACCTCGAGACGCGCAACTACGTCGAGCGCATCGTGCGCTTGATGGGCGCCGAGTCCTGCGCCTTCGATGCGAGCGCCGCCGCACCCTCGCCGCAGCTGCCGCTGATCCGCAAGTCGCGCCGGGCCTCGTAGGGGCGGCGCGCTACTTCACGGCCCAGCCGCCGGACACCGGGAACACCTGCCCGACGAAGCAGTTCGCCGCGTCGCTGCACAGGTAGGCCGCAAACATCGCGTCCTCCTGCGGCGACACGAGCCGGCCCAGCGGCACCTCGCGCTTGAGCCGCTCCTGAAACGCCGGGTTGGCCTGCACCTCGGGCGGAAAGTACATCGGGTTCTCGACGAAGTTCTGAGCGATCGCATTGACCTGGATGTTGTGCGGCGCGAGCTCCACGCCCGCCGCCTGCACGTAGGCGAGCTGCGCGCCGCGCGCGGCGCTGTAGCTCGAGGTGCGCTTCATGCCGCGCAACGCCGCGGCGCTGCCGATCACCAGCACCTTGCCAGCGCGGCGCTCGCGCATCTGCGGCAACACCGCCCGCACGAGCCGCGGCAAGGGGTCGACCATGTGCGCGAACACGTGCCGCCATTCGTCGTCGCTGCTTTGCTCCACCGGCGTGCTCGGCGCCGGCACGGCCAGGTGCACGATCAACACGTCGATGTGGCCGGCCGCGTCGACCACCGCGTGCGGAAGCTGCGTGTCGTAGGCGAGTGCGCGGTGGTCGGCGATCACCTCGGCGCCGAGCTGCGAGAAGGTCTCGCACAGCGCCGGCCCCATGAAGACGTCGGCCTGGGTGATCAGAACGCGCCGACCGGTGAGACTGATGAGCTGCATGGGCCCGGACTCTAGCGTCGTTCTCGCGCAGCTGCCTCACGCGCCGGAAATTCTTGCCGCAACAAAAACGAAAAAGCCACGCCGTGCAGGGCGCGGCGTGGCTCTCGCTGACAGACGCTTACTGCTTGGGCGTCTCGCTCTTGGCTTCCGGCTTGGCGGCCTTGAAGTCGTCCTGTGCCTTCTTCATGCAGTCCTGCTGCGCTTCCTTGGTGGCTTCGCTCTTGCAGGCCTTCTTGGCATCTGCCAGAGACTGTGCCGCGTCCTTGCTGGACATCGTGCCGCTGCTGGAAGTGGACGTTGCTGTATCGGTCGTGCTGGGCGTGGTGGCCGTGGCAGTCTGTGCCTGGGCCAGCGTGAACGCGCCGCTGAGGATCAAGGTAGCGAGGGAAGCAAAAGCGTGTTTCATAGTGTTCCGATAAACCAGGTTGCACCCGAAGGCGGGCGGTGAGAGCGGGCAAGCGCAGTGCCGCGATCCGTGTCGCGATGTCAACGATGAAACGAGCCGAGCTGCGTGTATCGGCGCCATGGGCGTGCAGCAAGTCGCTTCCACCTCGGCGATGCACCTTGGCTACCATCGCCCTCTCACGAACTCGCCTCGCACACATGAAACGCATCGTCGCGGCTTGTTTCATTGCGCCCTGCCCGCAGGCGGCAGCGCGGCCCGGCGCCCGCAGCGCATGAAGATCGCCGTGATGGGCGCGGGCGCAGTGGGCTGCTACTACGGCGGCATGCTGGCTCGCGCCGGCCACGAGGTCACGCTGATCGGCCGCCCGCTGCACATGCAGGCGATCGACCGCGACGGCTTGTGGCTCGACACGCAAGGCTTCAGCGAGCATGTGCCGGTGCTCACCCGCACCGACGCGAGCGGCGTGCGCGGCGCGGCGCTGGTGCTCTTGTGCGTCAAGGCGACCGACACCGAACGTGCCGCGGCCGAGATGGCAGCGCATCTCGATGCCGGCGCGCGCCTGCTGAGCCTGCAGAACGGCGTCGACAACGCCGAGCGGCTGCGCGCGCTGCTGCCGCAGCCGGTGGAGCCAGCAGTGGTCTACGTCGCGCGCGCCATGGCCGGGCCCGGGCATGTGAAGCACAACGGGCGCGGCGAGCTGGTCATCGGCGAGCACGCGGGCCATGAGGCACTCGTCGCGCTGTTCGCCGCGGCCGGCGTGCCGGTACAGGTGTCGGACAACGTGGCCGGCG
>CAJPFZ010000491.1 GCA_905339355.1 Burkholderiaceae bacterium | reverse complement strand
CCCTGGTCGGCGAGCTTGGTGAGGTACTTGGCCACGGCCACCAGCACCAGGCCCATCAGCCCGGTCACTTCCTCGGTCGGCCGTTTCCAGTTCTCGGACGAAAACGCGTAGACCGTCAGGTAGTCGATGCCGCGGTCGGCGCAGTTGAGCACTGTCTTGACCAGAGAATCGACCCCGGCCTTGTGCCCGAAGAAGCGCGGCATGAAGCGCTTCTTGGCCCAGCGGCCATTGCCGTCCATGACGATGGCGACGTGTCGCGGGATGGCGGCGTTGGAATCCACGTGTGCGGCGGTACTGCGAAGCATGGTGGGGATCGGCCGTCAGACGGCCATGATCTCGGCTTCCTTGCCCGCGATCAGCCGGTCGATCTCGGCGATCGTGCGGTCGGTGAGCTTCTGCACCTCGTCCAGCGAGCGGCGCTCCTCGTCTTCGCCAATTTCCTTGTCCTTCATGAGTCGCTTGGCGTGTTCGTTGGCGTCGCGGCGGATGTTGCGCACGGCCACCTTGGCGTCTTCGCCTTCGTGGCGAACGACCTTGGTCAGTTCGCGCCGGCGCTCTTCGGTCAATGGGGGCATGGGCACACGCAGCAGATCGCCCTGCGAGGACGGGTTCAGGCCCAGGTCGGATTCGCGGATCGCCTTCTCGATCTTGGGGCCCATGCCCTTTTCCCACGGCTGCACGCTGATCGTGCGAGCATCGAGCAGCGACACGTTGGCCACCTGGCTGATCGGCACCATCGAGCCGTAGTACTCGATGTGCACCTGGTCCAGGATTCCCGGGTGGGCGCGCCCGGTGCGCACCTTGTGCAGTTCGTTCTTCAACGCTTCGACCGAGCGGGCCATCTTCTGCTCAGCCGTCTTCTTGATGTCGGCAATACTCATGTTGGGTCCCCTGCCTCAAACGTGAACGAGGGTGCCTTCGTCCTCGCCCATCACGACACGCCTCAAGGCACCCGGCTTGAAAATGCTGAACACCTTGATCGGCAACTTCTGATCCCGGCACAACGCGAACGCGGTCGCATCCAGCACCTGCAGATTCTTGGTGATCGCTTCGTCGAAGCTGATCTGGCTGTAGCGGGTCGCTGTCGGATCCTTCTTCGGGTCTGCGGTGTAGACGCCGTCGACCTTGGTCGCCTTCAACACGATCTGCGCGCCGATCTCGGCGCCGCGCAGCGCGGCGGCGGTGTCGGTGGTGAAGAAGGGGTTGCCGGTGCCGGCCGCGAACACGACGACCTTGCCTTCCTCGAGATACTGCAGCGCCTTCGGCCGGACATAGGGCTCGACCACCTGCTCGATGCCGATGGCCGACATGACCCGCGCCGTCATGCCTTCCTGGCGCATCGTGTCCGCGAGCGCCAGCGCGTTCATCACGGTGGCGAGCATGCCCATGTAGTCTGCCGTCGCCCGGTCCATGCCGACCGAGCCGCCGGCCACACCGCGGAAGATGTTGCCGCCACCGATGACCACCGCCACCTCGCACCCGAGCTGCGTCACCTCCTGGATCTCGCGCACCATGCGCACGATGGTCGCGCGGTTGATGCCGTAGGCGTCGTCGCCCATCAGGGCTTCGCCAGAGAGTTTCAGCAGGATGCGCTTGTAGGCGGGCATCGATGGGCTCCTTGTCGTCGTCGTTCTGTGGTGCCGAAGTCTAACGGCGCCGCAGGCTTCGCCGCCCGCGGCGCAAGCCCTTTACGCGCCCTTGGCGGCCGCCACCTGCGCGGCCACTTCGGCCGCGAAGTCGTCGACCTTCTTCTCGATGCCTTCGCCGACCACGTACAGCGTGAAACCCTTCACCGTCGTGCTGGCGGCCTTGAGCATCTGTTCCACCGTCTGCTTGTCGTTCTTCACGAACGTCTGGTTGAACAGGCTCACTTCCTTCAGGTACTTCTGCACCGAGCCCTCGACCATCTTGGCGACGATCTCGGCGGGTTTGCCCGATTCAGCCGCCTTCTGGGTGGCGATCGAACGCTCCTTGTCGATCAACGCGGCGGGCACGTCGGCCGACGACAGCGACACCGGCTTCATCGCGGCGACGTGCATCGCCACGTCCTTGGCGGCCACGTCGTCACCCTCGAACTCGACCAGCACGCCGATGCGCGTGCCGTGAAGGTAGCTCGCGAGCTTGCTGCCGCCGGCGTAGCGCTTGAAGCGGCGGATGGCCATGTTCTCGCCGATCTTGCCGATCAGGCCCTTGCGCACATCTTCGACCGTGGGGCCGAAACCGTCCTGCGTGTACGGCAGCGCCGACAGCGCGGCCACGTCGGCCGGGTTGGCCTGGGCGACCATTTGCGCGACGGCCTTCGTGAAGGCGAGGAAGGAATCGTTCTTCGAGACGAAGTCGGTCTCGCAGTTGACCTCGACCAGCGCGCCGGTCGTGCCGTCGACGAATGCCGACACCACACCTTCGGCGGTGATGCGCGACGCGGCCTTGCCGGCCTTGCTGCCGAGCTTGACGCGCAGCAGCTCCTCGGCCTTTTCCATGTTGCCTTCGGCCTCGGTCAGGGCCTTCTTGCATTCCATCATCGGCGCGTCGGTCTTGGCGCGCAGTTCGGCGACCATGCTTGCGGTGATTGCAGCCATCGTGTTTCTCCGTTTGCTTGGGCGGTCAGCCTCGAAGGCTGCCCCGCGAAATCCAATTGAAAAAAAGGGGCTCAGAAGCCCCTTTCTTGTCTCACCGTCGTCAGTGAGGAGAGGGGCGCGGGTCAGGCGTTCTCGCTGACTTCCACGAACTCGTCGCCCTCGGCGCCGGCGGCCTGGACCACCTCGCTGGTCGCGTTCGCCTTGCCCTCGAGCACGGCGTCTGCAACCGCGCGGGCATACAGTGCCACGGCCTTGGAGGAGTCGTCGTTACCGGGGATGACGTAGCTGATGCCTTCGGGCGAGTGGTTCGAGTCGACGATGCCGACGACCGGAATGCCCAGCTTCTTGGCCTCGGCGATGGCAATCTTGTGGTAGCCGACGTCGATGACGAAGATGGCGTCGGGCAGCGCATTCATGTCCTGAATGCCGCCGATGTCCTTTTCGAGCTTCTCGATCTCGCGCTGGAACATCAGCGCTTCCTTCTTGATGCGGATCTCGGCACCGGACTCGACCTGGGCCTTCATGTCCTTCAGGCGCTTGATCGAGCCCTTGACGGTCTTGAAGTTTGTGAGCATGCCGCCCAGCCAGCGCTGATCGACAAAAGGCATGCCGGCGCGCTTGGCCTCCGTTGCGATCACCTCGCGGGCCTGGCGCTTGGTGCCGACCATCAGGATGGTGCCGCGCTTGGAGGCGAGCTGGCGAACGAATTTCATCGCGTCCGTGAAGAGCGGCTGCGTCTTCTCGAGGTTGATGATGTGGATCTTGTTGCGATGGCCGTAGATGTACGGGGCCATCTTGGGATTCCAGAAGCGCGTTTGGTGCCCGAAATGGACGCCGGCTTCCAGCATTTCACGCATGCTGACTGACATGTGAACTCCAAAGGTTGTGTCTAGAATCCGGCTCGAATCGCAGTGCGAGGACTTCTTTCACCGAAGTCGCAACTGCAACACCTTTCAACAGCCGGGTTCGCGATTTGTTCATCCACCGACGGAAGTCTTCTCGCAAGAAGATCCATCTCCGGATAAACCCGACAAGTATATCACCGCGATGAACTCCGACATCACCGCCATCCGTGCGGAACTGGCTGCGCGGCGCGTTACCGCCGAGCGCCTGCTCGAGGAATCGATGAGCGCCGCGAACGGCGAGGCCAATCGCCACACCTTCATCCGCCGCTTCGACGCCATGGCACGTGCGGCCGCGCGCAGCGTCGACATTCAACACGCGGCGGGTGCGCCGTTGCCGCCCTTGGCGGGGCTGTCGGTCAGCGTCAAGGATCTGTTCGACGTGCAGGGTCACACGACGAGCGCCGGCTCCAGGGTGCTCGCCGACGCTGCACCCGCGCAGGCCGATTGCCCCGCCGTCGCCCGGCTTCGCGGTGCCGGTGCGGCACTGATCGGCCACACCAACATGACCGAGTTCGCGTTCTCGGGCGTCGGCATCAATCCGCACCACGGCACGCCGGCAAACGCCGCGACGGCTCGCGTGGACACCACGCCGCGGATTCCGGGCGGTTCGAGTTCGGGCGCGGCGGTATCGGTGGCGACCGGCGCCGCCTGGGCGGCGCTGGGCTCGGACACCGGGGGTTCGATTCGCATTCCCGCCGCGCTGCACGGCCTGGTCGGCTTCAAGAACACCGCCCGGCTGACGCCGACCGAGGG
>CAJPFZ010000490.1 GCA_905339355.1 Burkholderiaceae bacterium | reverse complement strand
GGGCTGTGCCTGTACGGACACGACCTGAACGACACCACGACACCGGTCGAGGCCGCGCTCACCTGGGCGATCCAGAAGGTGCGCCGCCCGGGCGGCGCACGCGAGGGCGGGTACCCCGGTGCACGCGTCATCGAAGGGCAGCTCGCGAGCGGCCCGGTCAACAAGCGCGTCGGCCTGGTCGGCCTCGAGCGGGTGCCCGTGCGCGAGGGCGCGAAGATCGTCGACTCGCATGGCCGCGGACTCGGCCGCGTGACCAGCGGCACGCTCGCCCCCACGGTCAACCAGCCGATCGCGATGGCCTACCTCGCCGCCAACCACGCGCTGCCCAGCCACGAGGTCTATGCCGAAGTGCGCGGTAAGCGTGTGCCGATGCGCGTCTCGACCATGCCTTTCTCGCCGCACCGCTACTTCCGCGGCTGAACGCCCTGCCCCGTTCGGGCTGAGGTATCGAAGCCCCTTGCGCATGCCAACACGCCCTTCGATACCTCAGGGCGAACGGTAATCAACCCACCGTCACCCCAAGAAACCAGGAGCCCTTTTCATGACGACCATGTACACCCCCGACCACGAGTGGATCAACATCGAAGACCACGAAGCGGCCACCGTCGGCATCACGCTGCACGCGCAGGACGCGCTCGGCGACGTGGTCTTCGTCGATCTGCCCGAGGTCGGCCGCAGCTTCAAGAAGGGCGAAGTCGCCGGCGTCGTCGAATCGGTGAAGGCCGCGGCCGACATCTACATGCCGGTCAGCGGCGAAGTTGTGGAAGTCAACGAAGCGCTGCGCGCAGACCCGTCGCTTGCCAACAGCGACCCGCTGGGCAATGGCTGGTTCTTCAAGGTCCACGTGGCGGACATGGCCGAGTTCGAGCAGCTGATGGACGGGCCGGCGTACGACGTGCTCGTCAAGAACGGCTGATCGCCTTCATCGTCCGTTGCGTGCTCCCACACCGTTGATTCCGGCCCTCGCCTGTCAATCCCGTTCGCACTGAGGTATCGAAGTGCGCGCGAACCGCGGGGCTTCGATACCTCAGCCCGGTCCTTCGATACCTCAGGACGAACGGGGCTTGTCTTCATCCCTTGTGAAAACGCCATGTTGATGTCCGCCACCCAGTCCCACGCCCGCCCGCTCGGCGAACTCGAGAACCCGTCCGAGTTCGTCGCCCGCCACATCGGCATCGACGAAGAAGACGAGCGCCGCATGCTGTCGGCCATCGGGCTGGCATCGCGGCAGGCGCTCATCGATGCCCTGGTGCCGCGCAACATCGCTCGCGGCAACCCGATGAAGCTGCCGGAGCCGCTCACCGAAGCGCAGGCCCTCGCAGAACTCAAGGCCCTCGCCTCGAAGAACAAGATCCTCAAGAGCTTCATCGGCCAGGGCTACCACGGCACGCTGACCCCCGGCGTCATCCTGCGCAACGTGCTCGAGAACCCGGCCTGGTACACCGCCTACACGCCCTACCAGGCCGAAATCTCTCAAGGCCGCATGGAGGCGCTGGTGAACTTCCAGACCATGGTGACCGACCTCACCGGCCTGGCGATGGCCAACGCCTCCATGCTCGACGAAGCCACTTCCGCGGCCGAAGCGATGACGCTCGCGATGCGCGTCGGCAAGAGCAAGTCGAACGTCTTCTACGTCGCCGACGACGTGCTGCCGCAGACGCTGGAGGTGGTGCGCACGCGCGCGCGCCCGCTCGGCGTCGAGGTGCGCGTGTGCAGCGGCGACCAAGCGCTGGCAGGCGAGAGCTTCGCAGTGCTGCTGCAATACCCCGGCGTCAACGGCGTCGTTCGCGACTACCGCGACTGGATCGCGCAGTACCACGCCAAGGGCGGCCTCGTCATCATGGCCGCCGACCTGCTCGCGCTGACGCTCCTGGTGCCGCCGGGCGAACTCGGCGCCGACATCGCCGTGGGCAGCACGCAGCGATTCGGCATGCCGATGGGCAACGGCGGCCCGCACGCCGCCTACATGGCGACCAAGGACGAGTTCAAGCGCTCGATGCCAGGCCGGCTGGTCGGCGTCAGCGTCGACGTGCACGGCAATCCGGCCTACCGCCTCGCGCTGCAGACGCGCGAGCAGCACATCCGGCGCGAGAAAGCCACCTCCAACATCTGCACCGCGCAGGTGCTGCCGGCCGTGGTGGCGAGCATGTACGCCGTCTATCACGGACCCGAGGGCCTGACGCGCATCGCACGCCGGATCGCGAGCTACACCGCGATCCTGGCCGCCGGCCTGAAGCAGCTCGGCTGCAAGCTCGCACACGAGAGCGCGTTCGACACGCTGGAGGTCGCCACCGGCGACCACACCGCCGCCGTTCTGCACGCGGCGCGCGACGCGCGCTTCAACCTGCGGCGCGCTTCGACCGCCTCGGTCGGCATCACGCTCGACGAGACCACGCAGCGCAGCGAGGTCGAGGCGCTGTGGGCGTTGTTCGGCCACGGCAAGCCGCAGCCTTCGTTCGCCCAGTTCGAAAACGGCATCGCGCCGCTGCTGCCGGCCGGGCTGGCCCGCCAGAGCACGTTCCTCACGCACCCGGTCTTCAACTCGCACCATAGCGAGACCGAGATGCTGCGCTACATCCGCAGCTTGTCCGACAAGGACCTCGCGCTCGACCGCTCGATGATCCCGCTCGGCTCTTGCACGATGAAGCTGAACGCCACCAGCGAGATGATCCCCATCACCTGGCCGGAGTTCGCCAACGTGCACCCGTTCGCGCCGCGCGACCAGCTCGCCGGCTACGACGAGCTGGACCGCCTGCTGTGCGAGTGGCTGTGCCAGGCGACCGGCTACGCCGGAATCAGCCTGCAGCCCAACGCCGGCTCGCAGGGCGAATACGCCGGCTTGCTGATCATCAAGGCCTACCACGACGCGCGCGGCGAAGGCCACCGCGACATCTGCCTGATCCCCGAATCGGCGCATGGCACCAACCCGGCCAGCGCGCAGATGGCGGGCCTGCAGGTGGTGGTGGTGAAGTGCGATGCGGAGGGCAACGTCGACCTCGCGGACCTCACCGCCAAGTGCGAGCGCCACAGCGCCAAGCTCGCCTGCGTGATGATCACCTACCCGTCGACCTACGGCCTGTTCGACACCCACGTCAAGGAGCTGTGCGCCGTGGTGCACCGCCACGGCGGGCGCGTCTACGTCGACGGCGCCAACATGAACGCGCTGGTCGGCGTGGCCGCGCCGGGCGAATTCGGCGGCGACGTGAGCCACTTGAACCTGCACAAGACCTTCTGCATCCCGCACGGCGGCGGCGGGCCGGGTGTCGGCCCGGTCTGCGTGGTGCAGGATCTGGTGCCCTACCTGCCGGCACACCCTTCGATACCTCAGGGCGAACGGTCCTCTTCGACGAAAGGCACCGGACTGCACATCGGCGCCGTCTCGGCCGCGCCGCTGGGCAACGCCGGCGTGCTGCCGATCAGCTGGATGTACGTGCGCATGATGGGCGCCGAGGGCCTGACACGGGCCACCGAAGCGGCCATCCTGAGCGCCAACTACGTGGCGGCGAGGCTCGCGGACCACTTCGACATCCACTTCAGCGCCAACCACCCCGAGATCAAGGGTGGCGGCGTCGCACACGAATGCATCCTCGACCTGCGGCCGCTGAAAGACAGCTCCGGCGTCAGCGCCGAAGACGTCGCCAAGCGCCTCATCGACTACGGCTTCCACGCGCCGACGCTGAGCTTCCCGGTCGCCGGCACGCTGATGGTCGAGCCAACCGAAAGCGAACCGCTGAAGGAACTGGACCGCTTCTGCGACGCGATGGTGGCAATCCGCGACGAGATCCGCAAGGTCGAGAACGGCGCCTGGCCGCGCGAGGACAACCCGCTGAAGGCCGCGCCGCACACCACGGCCGCGCTGCTCAAGGCCGACTGGCCGCACGCCTATTCGCGCGAGGAGGCCGCCTTTCCGCTGAAGAGCCTGCGCCAGCAGAAGTACTGGTCGCCGGTCGGGCGTGTGGACAACGTCTACGGCGATCGCAATCTGTTCTGCAGTTGTGTACCCTTGTCCGCCTATGAGGATTGACGAGGGAAAAGCAGTATGAATCCAGGCCCGCCGCATCACGACATCGTCATCATCGGGGCGGGCTTCGGCGGGCTCGGCATGGGCATGCAGCTCAAGCGGCGCGGGCGCGACGACTTCGTCATCCTCGAGCAAGACACGGGGGTGGGCGGCACCTGGCACGCCAACCGCTACCCAGGCGCCGCTTGCGACATTCCCTCGCTGCTCTACTCCTTCAGTTTCGCGCCCAGCACGCGCTGGACGCGCAACTACCCGGGCCAGGCCGAGATCGAGGCCTACCTCAACGAGTGCGTCGATCGCTTCGATCTGCTGCCGCACCTGCACCTGCGCACCCGGGTCTGCTCGCTGGAGTGGAAAGCCGACACGCAGCGCTGGACCATCCGCGCGCTGCAGCGGGGCGTCGAGATGGCGTGGACGGCGCGGGTGGTCGTCAACGCCACCGGCGGACTGAGCCGCCCGGCCGTGCCGGACATCGCCGGCCTCGCCGACTTCAAGGGCACGGTGATGCACACCGCCCGCTGGCAGGCGGAGGTGCCGCTTGCCGATCGCCGCATCGGCGTCGTCGGCACGGGCGCAAGCGCTATCCAGCTGGTGCCGCAACTGGTCGACAAGGCCGCGCGCGTATCGCTGTTCCAGCGCACGCCGGCCTGGATCCTGCCCAAGCGCGATCGGCCGGTGAGCCCAGCGATGCGCACCCTGTACGAGAACGTACCGGGCCTGCGGCGCCTCGCCCGTGCGCTCGTCTACGCGGTGCACGAGATGCGCGCGCCGGGCTTCACGCGCCGCCCCGGCATCCTCGAGATGCTGGAGCCCCTCGCCTTGCGCCACCTGAAGCGGCGCGTGGCGGACCCGTCCCTGCGCGAGGCGCTGACGCCGCGCTACCGCATGGGATGCAAACGAATCCTGATCGCGAGCGACTTCTATCCGGCGATCCAGCGGCGCAATGCACGGCTCGTCACCTCGCCGATCGCGCGCGTGGTGGCCGATGGCGTGCTGACCGACGACGGAATGCACCACCCGCTTGACGTGCTGGTCCTGGCCACCGGCTTCCAGGCGGCCGAGGCGATGTCGCCCTTCCCCGTGCGCGGGCGCGGCGGCCTGGAGTTGAACGAGGTGTGGCGCCAGGGCGCCAAGGCCTATCTCGGCACGACGGTGCCGGGCTTTCCCAACCTGTTCATGATCGTTGGGCCCAACACCGGGCTCGGCCACAACTCGATGGTGTTCATGATCGAGTCGCAGCTGCGCTACGTGATGGACGCGCTCGACCGCATGCAGCGCGCCCAGTTGGCGGCTGTCGACACCAAGCCGGAGGTTGCCGATGCGTTCAACGCGCAGCTGCAGGCGCGCATGAAGCACACCGTGTGGGCCAAGGGCGGCTGCACCAGCTGGTACCAGACGCGCAGCGGCCTGATCACGACACTGTGGCCCGGCTCCACGCTCGCCTACCGCTGGCGTACCCGCCGCTTCCGGCTCGACGAGCACGAAGCGCTGCGAGCATGACGTGACGTGCTGCGCGTGACAGCGCCCACCCCTCCGATGGCGATGACCCGGCGCAGCGCAATGCTCGGTGTGGCGCTCGGCAGCACCGGCTTGCTGAGCGGCTGCGCCGAAGGCTACTTCTTCTATCCGGACACGCGCATCTACACGACCCCCGCGCAGCTTGGCGTCGCCGTGGAGGAGATCGTCTTCGGTGACGAGGTCAAGCTGCACGGCTGGTGGATGCCCGCTGCCAAGCCGCGCGCCACACTGGTGCAGGCGCATGGCAACGCCGCCAA
>CAJPFZ010000489.1 GCA_905339355.1 Burkholderiaceae bacterium | reverse complement strand
GTGATCCACATCGCCGAGCGCGACACGCAGGTCGGCCGCGAGCGCAAGGCGCCCGGCGAGTTCGTCAACACCTGGTCGTGCGACGGCTTCGTCAGCGAAGGCCGCCAGCCGGCGGAACTCGGCTGGGGCTCGCACGAACGCCATTTCCCGCCGGACGGGCGCCGTCAGGAACACGGCAGCCTCGCGGCGATCTACCTCAACCGCCCGGGCGCGGCCACGCGTGTACGCACCTGGACGCCGCTCGCCGGCCCGCTGCACGGGTTTCTGATCACGCATGGCGAGTCGGTGTCGATCGCCGACCACCTCACGGTGGGCGACCGCGCCCGCCCCGACTACCGCCCGACGGTGCACTATGCCTACCACCCCTGCGACGACGCGGTGCTGTCGATCCACGAACTCGCGGGCCGCAACTGGGAATTCCAGGAGCGCCAGCGCATCCTGAAGGACGACATCGTCAGCGGGCGCGACGAGCTCGGCGTGCTGCTGATGGGCCACGCCCGCGGCGCCTACTGGTACGGCTCGCAGCTGAGCATCGACGAGGCGCGCACGCTGTGCCCCGAGAACAGCGCGACCAGCCTGCAGGTCACCGCGCCGGTGATGGCCGGCGTGATCTGGGCGATGAAGAATCCCGAGGCCGGCCTGCTGGAGCCCGACGACCTGCCCTTCGACGAGATGCTGCGCATGACCTGCCCCTACCTCGGCCAGGTCGTCGGCGTCTACAGCGACTGGACGCCGCTCGATGGCCGCTCGACGCTGTTCGAGGAAGACCTGGACCGCAGCGATCCGTGGCAGTTCAAGAACTTCCGCGTCACTTGAGCGGGTCACCCCACCAACGAAGCAAACCGCGCCAGGTCGACGTTGCCTCCGGAGAGCACCACGCCGACGCGTTTCCCCTCCACGTCCAGCTTGCCGTTGAACACCGCCGCCGCACCCAGGCAGCCGGTGGGCTCGACGATCAGCTTCATGCGCGAGGCGAAGAACTTCATCGCTTCGACCAACTCGGCGTCGCTCACGGTCAGAATGCGCGCGCCGAGTTCGCGCAGCACTGGAAACGTGTGCCGCCCGAGCGAGCGGCTCTGCGCCGCGTCGGCGATCGTCTTCGGCGTCTCGATGCGCACGATCTCGCCTTGCGCGAGACTGCGCTGGGCGTCGTTGCCGGCAACGGGTTCGACGCCGACGACCGCGCAGCGCGGACTCAACGCCCGCGCAGCCGTCGCGCAGCCCGACAGCAGCCCGCCGCCGCCCACCGGCGCGATCAGCACGTCGAGTTCTCCGACCTCCTCGAACAGCTCCTTGGCGAGCGTGCCCTGCCCGGCCATCACGTGCGGATGGTCGAAGGGCGGGATGAAGGTCATGCCGCGCTCCTGCGCGAGGCGCGCCACCACCTCGTTGCCGTCTTCGCGATAGCGGTCGTACGCAATCACCTCGCCGCCGTAGCCGCGAGTCGCGGCGAGCTTGATGGCCGGCGCGTCCTCGGGCATCACGATCACCGAGCGCACGCCGAGCAGCCGCGCCGCAAGCGCGATGGCCTGCCCATGGTTGCCCGACGAGAATGTGATCACGCCGCCGGCCCGCTGCGCGGGCGTGAACTGCGCGATGGCGTTGTAGGCGCCGCGCAGCTTGAAGGCTCCCACGCGCTGCAGGTTCTCGCATTTGAAGAACAGCGTGGCGCCGCTGGCCGTGTCGGCCGTCGTGGACGTCATCACCGGCGTGCGGTGGGCGACGCCCGCGAGGCGCTCGTGAGCTTGCACGACGTCGTCGTAGGAGATGGCGAGTGAGTTCATGCAGCCAAGGTAGCACGCGCGGCGCGCTTTGAAACTGTGTGGCACCGCGCACTGACACAGCGCGCCGGCGCAGCGCCGCGCGTGTAGCTTCACGGAGGCCCGCGCAGCTCCTACGCTCGCTGCCTTGCCTGAAGGGACTGCCGATGACCGACCTGCTGCCGCTGCTCACCTACTCGTTCGTGATGTCGAGCACCCCTGGTCCGAACAACATCATGCTCACCGCCTCGGGCGCCAACTTCGGCTACCGCCGCTCGCTGCCGCACATTCTCGGCATCGCGGCCGGGCACGGCCCGCAGATCTTTCTCACCTGCATGGGCCTCGGCGCATTGTTCACGCGCCATCCCGAGCTGCATGCGGCGCTGCGCATCGCCGGCGCTGCATACCTCGTGGTGCTCGCCTGGCAGCTCGCGGGCAGCGCGATCGGCCACCGGGAGCTGGCGCGCCCGCTGTCGTTTCGCCAGGCGCTGGCCTTCCAGGCGGTGAACCCCAAGGGGTGGGTCAAGGCCATCACCGTCGCGACGGTGTTCATGCCCTCGGGCATGGACGTGGCGAGCGGCGCGCTGCTCGCCACGGCGATCAGCGTCGCGATCAACCTGCCTTGCGTGTCGATGTGGGCGCTGTTCGGCGTGGGCATCCGCCGCGCGCTGACCGACGCTCGGCGACAGCGTGCCTTCAATGTCATCATGGCAGCCTCGCTCGTCGTGCTCGCCGCGACGCTCGTCGCCTGACTCTCCGATGATTCCGCTCGACCGCAACTCCGCCGTCCCGCTGGCCGACCAGATCGAATCGCGCCTCGCCGCATGGGTCCAGGCCGGGCGCTGGCCGGCCGGCGCCAAGCTGCCGTCGATACGCGCGCTGGCGGCCCAGTTGCAGGTCAGCCCCAACACCGTCGTCACCGCCTACGACCGGCTCGTCGCTCAAGGTCTGATCGACTCGCGCGGCACCGCAGGCTTCTTCGTGGCCGGGACGGCGTCGAGCGCCGCCATCGACACATTGCTCGAAGCCGGCGAAGAACAGGACGCCGTGTGGCTCGTGCAGCAGGCGCACGAGCTGCGCGCCGGTGTGCTGCCCGCGAGCAGCGGCGCCTTGCCCCTGTCGTGGCTCGAAGACGCGATCCCCGCCTCGGTCGTGCAGCGCGGCCTCGCGCGCGGCGGCGGCATGGCCTCGCGCTGCCCGCCGCAGGGCGTGCCCGAGCTGCGCGAGCGCATCGCGATGCTCATGCGCAGCCAAGGCATCGCCGTCGACGCAAGCCGCGTGCTCACGACCTACGGCGGCACGCACGGCATCGACCTCGTCTGCCGCGCGTTCCTGCACCCCGGCGACAGCGTGCTGGTCGAGGAGCCGGGGTACTTCCTGCTGTTCGACCGGCTGCGCGAGGCCGGCGTGCGCATCGTGCCGATCACACGCCGCCACGACGGGCCCGACCTGGCCGAACTCGAAGCCGCCTGCATCGAGCATCGGCCGCGGCTCTTCTTCGTGCAGAGCGTGCTGCACAACCCGACCGGCTGGGGCAGCAGCGCCGCCAACCTGCACCGCGTGCTGATGCTCGCCGAACGGCACGGCGTGCTGATCGCCGAGGACGACGTGCATGGGCACTTCCACCCCGGGCCGGCGACGCGCCTCGCGCAGCTGTCGGAGCTGCGGGGCGTCGTCTACTACTCGAGCTTCTGCAAGGCGCTGAGCCCCGCCTTGCGGCTGGGCTACATGGCGGCCGAGCCGGCGCTGCTCAAGCCGCTCTTGCGCGCCAAGATCCGCTCGGTGCTCACCACCGCAGCCCTCAACGAGTTCGTGCTGCTGGAGCTGCTCGCGAGCGGGCGCTTCCGCAAGCACCTCGACCGGCTGCAGCGCAAGCTCGCCAGCGCGCGAGCCGCGGCGTCGCGGCAACTGCGCCAGGCCGGCATCCTGCTCGAGCGGCCCGCCGAGGGCGGCTTGTTCCTGTGGGGCGCGCTGCCGAGCGGCATCGACGTCGACCTGCTGGTGCGCGACGCCTACCGCAACGGCATCCTGCTCGCGCGCGGTGCCGCCTTCGCGGCCGACGCGCCGGGCGATCCGCACCTGCGCTTCAACGTCGTGTTCAGCCAGCATGCGCGGCTCGCGGCCTATCTGTCGCAGCGGTTGCTGGCATGGTCGCACGCGCATGCGGCGCTTTCGCGCGTGGCGTCGCCGTCGACGAAATAGCACGCGCCACGTAACCGTGGGTAAAACGGCTTCGCGGCGCGGGTCGGATTCGCTAGCTTGTCACGCAACTTACACGACTGCGCGGAGACCCACGATGAACCGAGTCCTGTCCTGGCCGCACACGCCCATCGTCGCCGGCTTGATCGACAGCCTCAAGGGCGAGCGTCACAAGACCCTCGTCACCGACAAGGGCATGATCCGCTTCGACCTTGCGCTCGGCCCGGTGGAGATGAAGTTCTGCAATCCGCAGCAGCAACTCGCGCCCGGCACCGAGGTGCAGGTGTGGTGGAAAGGCGGCGGCTTCGTGTGCGCGCGCAGTCGCGAGCTGCAACGCGAGGAGCGCGCGTCGCGCCACATCGCCGAGCGCCTCGACGAAGCCCGCTCGCGCCTCGCTGCGGCGCGCCGCGAGCGCGAGGCGCGGCTCGC
>CAJPFZ010000488.1 GCA_905339355.1 Burkholderiaceae bacterium | reverse complement strand
GGCGATCTGGCGCGCGATGTTGCTGCCGGTGGCGCCCTCGGGCGTCGCGCAGCCCATGATGACGTCGTCGACGAGCGCACCCTCGATGCCGGCGCGTTCGACGGCCGCCTTGACGGCGTGGCCGCCCAGCGTCGCGCCGTGGGTCATGTTGAAGGCGCCCTTCCAGCTCTTGGCGAGCGGCGTGCGGGCGGTGGAGACGATGACGGCTTTGGTCATGATGTCTGTCCTTGATATGTGATCAGGAGAAGGTCTTGCCTTCGGCGGCGAGCTTGGCGAGCAGCGGCGCGGGCTTCCAGAAGTCGGCGTCGTCAGCCGGGTTCTTCGCGAAGCGCTTCATCGCCTGCACCACGTTGAACAAGCCCACCGTGTCGGCATAGTTCATCGGGCCGCCGCGGTGCAACGGGAAGCCGTAGCCGGTGAGGTAGACCATGTCGATGTCGGAGGCGCGCAGGGCGATGCCTTCGTCGACGATCTTGGCGCCTTCGTTGACGAGCGCGTAGACCAGGCGGTGCACGATCTCGTCGTCACTGATCTTGCGCGGCTTCACGCCCAGCTCGGCGCGGTGCTTCTCGATCATCTCGTTGACCACTGGCGACGGGATCGCGTCGCGCTTGCCCGGCACGTAGTCGTACCAGCCGGCGCCGGTCTTCTGTCCGAAGCGGCCCATCTCGCACAGCAGGTCGGCCGTCTTGGAGTAGCGCATGTTCGGCTTCTCCTGGTAGCGGCGCTTGCGGATGTACCAGCCCACGTCGTTGCCAGCGAGGTCGCCCATGCGGAACGGGCCCATCGCGAAGCCGAACTTCTCGACGGCCTTGTCCACCTGCTGCGGTGTGCAGCCCTCTTCCAGCAGGAAACCGGCCTGGCGCGAGTACTGCTCGATCATGCGGTTGCCGATGAAGCCGTCGCACACGCCCGAAACCACGCAGGTCTTCTTGATCTTCTTGCCCAGCTGCATCACGGTGGCAAGCACGTCCTTGGCGGTCTTCTCGCCGCGGATGACTTCCAGCAGCTTCATCACGTTGGCCGGGCTGAAGAAGTGCATCCCGATCACGTCCTGCGGGCGCTTGGTGAACGAGGCGATCTTGTTCACGTCCAGCGTCGAGGTGTTGGACGCGAGGATGGCCCCCGGCTTCATCACCTCGTCGAGCGTCTTGAACACCGTCTCCTTGACGCCGATGTCTTCGAACACCGCTTCGATCACCAGGTCGGCGTCCTTCAGGTCGGCGTAGCTCAGCGTCGTCGAGAGCATCGCCATGCGCTGCTCGTACTTGTCCTGCTTGAGCTTGCCCTTCTTGACCTGGGCTTCGTAGTTCTTGCGAATGGTCGCGACGCCGCGGTCCAGCGCATCCTGCTTCATCTCGAGGATCACCACCGGGATGCCGGCGTTGAGGAAGTTCATCGAGATGCCGCCGCCCATGGTGCCGGCGCCGATCACGGCCACCTTCTTGATCTCGCGCACCGGCGTGTCGGCCGGCACGTCGGGAATCTTGGTCGTCGCGCGCTCGGCCATGAAGGCATGGCGCAGCGCCTTGGACTCGGGCGTGAACATCAGCGCGGTGAACAGCTCGCGCTCGAAGCGCATGCCGTCGTCGAACTTCTTCGTGACGGCCGCCTCGACCGCGTCGACACACTTGAGCGGCGCAGGAAAGTTCTTTGCCATCGCGCCGACCGTGTTGCGCGCGAACTGGAAGTAGGCCTGAGCGTTCGGATGTTCCGCTTTCAGGTTGCGCACCAGCGGCAACGGGCGGACGCCGGCCTTCTCCTGCGCGAACGAGATCGCCGCGTCGAGCACGTTGGCGTCGACCAGCTTGTCGAACAGCTTCTGGCCCGGCGCCTTGGCCAGCATTTCGCTCGGCACCGGCTCGCCGCTCACGATCATGTTGAGCGCGTTCTCGATGCCGATCACGCGAGGCAGGCGCTGCGTGCCGCCGGCGCCAGGCAACAGGCCGAGCTTCACCTCGGGCAGTGCGACCTGCGTGCCGGCCTGCGCGACGCGGTAGTGGCAGCCGAGCGCGAGCTCGAGGCCGCCCCCCATGCACACGCTGTGGATCGCGGCCACCACCGGCTTGCTGCTGTTCTCCAGCGCGAGGATCACGCTCAGCAGGTTCGGCTCGGCCAGCGCCTTGGGTGAGCCGAACTCCTTGATGTCGGCGCCGCCGGAGAACGCCTTGCCGGCACCGGTGATGACGATGGCCTGCACGGCCGCATCGTTCTCCGCCTTCTCCAGGCCGTCGGTGATGCCCTTGCGGGTGTCGAAGCCGAGTCCGTTGACGGGCGGGTTGTCGAGGGTGATCACGGCGACCGGGCCGCGGACTTCGTATTTGGCGCTCATGGGGACCTCGTCAGGTGGGACAGGTGTGAGGGGGAAAGAGTGGACTCTTTCTGGAAATAGAACGACCGTGCGATTCTAGGTCGCGGGAGGGCGCGGTGCTTGTCTCTGCGGTGACAGGAGGGGTTAGGGATGGCGGACTGCAACCGCCGCAAACTGCGGACGCGGGCATCGAGCCCGCGTCCTTGATGATCGCTGCGCTGGTCGATCCCCGTGAACGGGGCCCCTCGCCCTTCGCTTCGCGATCACACTTCGAGCCATTCCTTTCGCATTTACGCATTGGCGCGCAAATCCGCAGGCGTGCCCTCGAAGACGATGCTCCCGTGCCCCATCACGTAGCAGCGCTCCGATATCTCCAGCGCGATGGTCAGCTTCTGCTCCACCAGCAGCACCGAGACGCCGCGGCGCTTGAGTTCCTTCAGGTACTCGGCCACCAGCTCGACGATCTTCGGCGCGAGGCCTTCTGTCGGCTCGTCGATCATGATCAGGTCGGGGTCGCCCATCAGGGTGCGGCACAGCGTCAGCATCTGCTGCTCGCCGCCCGACAGCACGCCTGCCTCGGTGTGCTGGCGTTCCTTGAGCCGCGGGAACATCTTGTACATGTCGTCGGCGCCCCAGCGCGGGTTCTTCTTGCCGCGCTTCTCGCCGAGCAACAGGTTCTGGTGCACGGTGAGCTTGGGGAAGATGTCGCGGTTCTCGGGCACGTAGCCGATGCCATGGTGCGCGATCTCGAAGGCCTTCTGGCCAAGGATCTCCTTGTCGCGGAACTTCACCGAGCCTTGGCCGTCGACCAAGCCCATGATGGTCTTCACCGTGGTCGAGCGGCCCGCGCCGTTGCGCCCCAGCAGGCTCACGATCTCGCCTTCGCCCACGCGCATGTCCACGCCGTGCAGGATGTGGCTCTTGCCGTAGAAGGCATGCAGATTGGTCAGCTGCAGCATCGTGGCGCTCATGCCTTGACTCCCTCACCCGCCTGCTGCTCCGCCAGCACCGATCCGAGATACGCCTCCTGGACCGCCGGATTGGCGCGCACCGCATCCGGCTTGTCGAAGGCGATCACCTCGCCATACACCAGCACCGCGATCTTGTCGGCCAGACCGAACACCACGCCCATGTCGTGCTCCACAGTCAGCAGCGTCTTGCCGACGGTCACTTCGCGGATCAGCTCGATGAAGCGGCGCGTCTCGCTCTTGCTCATGCCGGCGGTCGGCTCGTCGAGCAGCACCACGTCGGCGCCCCCGGCGATGGTGATGCCGATCTCCAGCGCGCGCTGCTCGGCGTAGGTGAGGTTCATCGCCAGCGTGTCGCGCTTCTTGTCGAGCTTGATCATCTTCATCAGCTCGTCGGCGCGGTCATTGGCGTCGCGCAGCCTCGACAGGCGATTCCAGAACGAATAGCGATAGCCCATCGACCACAGCACCCCGCAGCGCAGGTTCTCGAACACCGAGAGCCGGCCGAAGATGTTGGTGATCTGGAAGCTGCGCGCAAGCCCCATGCGGTTGATCTCGAACGGCTTCTTGCCGTCGATGCGACGGCCGTTCAGCAGGATCTCGCCCGCGCTCGGGCCGAAGCGCCCGCTGATCAGGTTGAACAGCGTCGACTTGCCCGCCCCGTTCGGCCCGATGATCGCCACCCGCTCGCCCGGCGCCACGGCCAGGTTCGCGCCGCGGATGATCTCGGTCTTGCCGAAGGACAGGCGCAGATCCTTGAGTTCAACGGCATACGGCGACGCCGCCGCATGGTTCACAGGTACGGCGCTCACAGTGCCTCCCTCCTCTTGATCTCCTTCTCGATCTCCTCCTGGATCTGGCCCCACTGCACCGAGAAATGCCGGCGCACGACCTCGAACATCGCCAGGCCCACGAGCGTCACGAACGCCGCCCCGACCCAGCTGTCGATGCCCTTGGCGTCGAGCGTCGCGCCGAGAAAGCGCACCGTCGTGCCCAGCGCCTGGTTGAGCTGCAGGTGGTAGATCATCTCGATCATCGCCGCCGCGCCGATCAGCACGACGAGCGCCGAGCCGCCGAGCGCCAGGTAGGCCGTCCACAGGCGCCGCAGCTTGCCGAAGGCGGCCACCCGCAGGTTCATCATGATCAGGCTCGCAATACCGCCGGGCGCATACATCACCATGAAGAGGAAGATGAGCCCGAGGTACAGCAGCCAGGCCTTGGTGAACTCCGACAGCAGCACCGAGGCGAGCACCATGCAGATCGCGCCGATGATCGGCCCGAAGAAGAAGGTCGCGCCGCCGAGAAAGGTGAACAGCAGGTAGGCCCCGGAACGACCCGCCCCGACCACTTCGGCGGTGGCGATCTCGAAGTTCAGCGCGTACATGCCGCCCGCCACGCCGGCGAAGAAGCCGGCGATGATGAACGAGATGTAGCGAACCCGCTGCGTGCTGTAGCCGATGAACTCGACCCGCTCGGGGTTGTCGCGCACGGCGTTGAGCATGCGCCCGAGCGGCGTGCGCGTGAAGGCGAATATCGCCGCGGTGCACACGAAGGTGTAGATCGCGAGCAGGTAATAAACCTGCACCTCGGGGCCGAAGGTGATGCCCATCACCGGCTTGCCGACCACGCGGTTGGCCGACACGCCGCCCTCGCCGCCGAAGAATTCGGGGACCATCAGCGACATCGCGAACACCAGCTCGCCCAGGCCCAGCGTGATCATTGCGAAGGGCGTTCCGGCCTTCTTGGTGGTGACGAAGCCGAGCACGACGGCCGCCAGCATGCCGGCGAGGCCGCCTACCAGCGGAACCAGGCTGACCGGAACCGGCAGCCCGCCGCCGATGGAGTTGAGCGCATGGATCGCCACGAACGACGCGAGCCCGGTGTACACCGCGTGCCCGAAGCTGAGCATGCCGCCCTGGCCCAGCAGGATGTTGTAGGACAGGCAGGCGACGATGGCGATGCCCATCTGCGACAGCATCGTCACCGAGTGGCTGCTGGTGAAGAGGCTCGGCGCCACGAGCAGCACCAGGGCGAACAGCGACCAGACGACGACACGGCCGACGTTGTAGGGGCGGAAGCTGTAGACCGGCGCCGGCGCGCCGGTGGTCGCCGCAGATGCGGCAGGGGTTGGAGCGGAAGTGGAACCGGATGGCATGACGGCAGACATCGTTCAGCCCTCCCGCGTGCCGAGCAGGCCCTTGGGCCGGAAGATCAGGATCAGCACCAGGAACAGGTAAGGCAGGATCGGGGCGATCTGCGAGATCGTGAGCCGCATCAGCGTGTTGGATGAGGCGGCGGGCCCGGGGTCGAAGCCGAGGTTGGTGAACAGGCTCAGCACCGAGTAGTCCACCGCCACGGCGAAGGTCTGGATCACGCCGATCAGGATCGATGCGAGAAAGGCGCCGGCCAGCGAGCCCATGCCGCCGACCACCACCACCACGAAGATCACCGCGCCGACGGTGGCCGCCATCGCCGGCTCGGTGACGAAGGTGCTCCCGCCGATCACGCCGGCGAGACCGGCCAGCGCGGCGCCGGCACCGAACACCAGCATGAAGACCCGCGGCACGTTGTGCCCGAGCGCCTCGACCATCTCGGGGTGCGTGAGCGCGCTCTGGATCACGAGGCCGATGCGCGTGCGCGTGAGCATGAGCCACAGCGCGAGCAGCATCATCAGCGCGACGAACATCATGAAGCCGCGCGTGGCGGGGAACGGCGAGCAGATGATGCGCACCGCCTGGTCCGCGGCACTGCACGCCTGCGCACCGGCCGCGCCCCAGACGAGGCTGATGCCGTCGACCGACGAATTGATCAGCGTGAACGCCGGCCCCTGCAGCACGGCCGGCGGCAGGAACTCCATCGCCGTGCGGCCCCAGATCAGCTGCACCAGCTCCAGGATCACGAACGACAGCCCGAAGGTGATCAGCAGCTCGGGCACGTGGCCGAACTTGTGCACGCGGCGCAGCGCGAAGCGTTCGAAGGCGGCGCCCAGCAGCCCGACCACCATCGGTGCGATAAAGAGCGCCGGCCAGAAGCCGACGATGCGCGAGATGGTGTAGGCCACGTAGGCGCCCACCATGTAGAAGCTCGCGTGGGCGAAGTTGAGCACGCCCATCATGCTGAAGATGAGCGTGAGGCCCGAGCTCAGCATGAACAGCAGCAAGCCGTAGCTCAGCCCGTTGAGCATCGAAACGGTGAAGAACTCCATCGTGTCGGTCCGTGTGATGGTGGTGGCAGGTCGCCACTATGCGCTTTGCACGCGCAAAGAAAAGGGCCCGATGAGTGCTACCCGATCGGGCCCAGACCCCTGGGAGAGAAGCTCGCTCAGCCGTTGGAGGGGCGCTTCATCTGGCAGCTCGTCGGTGTGCTCGAGATGTAGGACGGGAACTCCTTCACCGGCGCCAGCGTCATGCCGGTGTTCTCCGGGCTGTAGGAGTACTTGCCTTCGGCCTTTTGCCAGACCGTCAGGTACAGCGGCTGCTGCAGCTGGTGGTCGGCCTTGCGCACCTCGACTTCACCGTTGAAGCTCTTGACCTTGAGGCCCTCCATCGCGGCGGCCACCTTGACCGGGTCCGTCGACTTCGCGTTGGCCATCGCCTGCGAGAGCACCGTGAATATGTGGATCACCGAGCCGGTGTAGAAGTCGTCGTTGAAGCGCTGCTTGAACTCCTTCATCCAGGTGTCCATCTGGCCACCCATGTTGTAGTGGCTGTAGGCGATCTGGAACACGCGGCCCGCGCCGCCCTGGCCCAGCGCCGTCGGCGTACCGGAGACGCCGGTGTAGTAGGTGTAGAACTTGCCGCTGTAGCCGCCCTCGTTGGCCGCCTTGACGAGCAGCGACAGGTCCGAGCCCCAGTTGCCGGTGATCACGGTGTCGGCGCCCGACGCCTTGATCTTCGCGATGTAGGGCGCGAAGTCGCGCACCTGCGCGAGCGGGTGCAGGTCTTCGCCGACGATCTGCACGTCCGGGCGCTTGCGCGACAGGTTTTCCTTCGCGAACTTGGCGACCTGGTGGCCGTGCGAATAGTTCTGGTTGAGCAGGTACACCTTCTTGACGTCAGGCTGGTCCTTCATGAAGGTCGTCAGCGCTTCCATCTTCATCGAGGTGTCGGCGTCGAAGCGGAAATGCCAGTAGCTGCACTTGCTGTTGGTGAAGTCGGGGTCGACGGCGGCGTCGTTCAGGTACACGACTTCCTTGCCGGGGTTGCGCTCGTTGTGCTTGTTGACGGCATCGATCATCGCCGCGGCGACCGACGAGCCGTTGCCCTGGATGACGTAGCGCACGCCTTGGTCGATGGCCGACTTCAGCGCGTTCAGCGTCTCGGTCGGGCTCAGCTTGTTGTCGATGCCGGTGACCTCGAACTTCACGCCGGCGGGGTTGTTGGCGCTGAACTTCTCGGCGAAGAACTGATAGCTCTTGAGCTGGTTGGAGCCGACCGGCGCCATCAGGCCGGACAGCGCGTCGATGCGCACCATCTTGATCGTCTGGCCGGCCAGCGGCTTGGCGCCCGGCTTGGCTTGCGCCATCGCGAGGTTGGCGGACATCAGCATCGAGGTGCCGACGAGGAGGCTGAACGAGATTTTCGAGAGCTTCATTTGATAGATCTCCGTGATGCTGACAACAACTGTCAAAGGTACTGGAAGTAGCGCTCGTGAGGTGTGAGGGACTACCCCGCCTGTTTGTCGCGCTAGAGACAGAACGCGGGCGTCAGGTGCCAGGTAGACGGTGCTCCTTGAATTGTTCTCGCAGCTTCAGCTTCTGGATCTTGCCGGTGGCCGTGTGCGGGATCTCCGAGACGAAGACGATGTCGTCCGGGATCTGCCACTTCGCGATGCGCCCTTCGAAGAAGCCGAGCAGCTCCTGCGCGGTCACCTCGGCATTGGGCTTCTTGACCACCACCAGCAGCGGCCGCTCGTCCCACTTGGGGTGCCTGCAGGCGATGGCGGCGGCTTCGTGCACCGCCGGGTGCGCCATTGCGATGTTCTCGAGGTCGATCGAGCTGATCCATTCGCCGCCCGACTTGATCACGTCCTTGCTGCGGTCGGTGATCTGCATGAAGCCATCGGCATCGATGGTCGCGACGTCGCCGGTCGGGAACCAGTCTCGCCCGTCCACCCTGACCAGCGGCGAGCCGCTGTGCTGGAAGTAGCGGTCGATCACCCAGGGCCCGCGCACCACCAGGTTGCCCGACGCCTGGCCGTCCCAGGGCAGCGGCTTGTCGTTGTCGTCGAGGATCATCATGTCGACGCCGTAGACGACGCGGCCCTGCTTCTCGAGCAGCTTGTGCCGCGCCTGCGGATCGAGCGCGTCGTGCTTGCTCTTGAGCTTGGACACCGTGCCGATCGGCGACATCTCGGTCATGCCCCAGGCATGGATGACTTCGACGCCGAACTCGTCTTCCAGCGTGTGCATCATGGCCGGCGGGCAGGCCGAGCCGCCGATCACCGTGCGCTTGAAGCTGCTGAACTTGAGCTTGTTCTGCTGGGCGTAGGTGATCAGACCCAGCCACACGGTCGGCACGCCGGCGCTGAAGGTGACCTTTTCTTCCTCGAACAGCTCGTAGAGCGACTTGCCGTCCAGGTGCGGGCCAGGGAACACGAGCTTGGCGCCGACCAGCGGCACCGAGTACGGCAGGCCCCAGGCGTTGACGTGGAACATCGGCACCACCGGCAGGATCACGTCGCGGGCTGCGCACCCGAGCGAGTCGGGCAGCGCCGAGGCATAGGCGTGCAGCACCGTCGAGCGGTGGCTGTAGACGGCGCCCTTGGGGTTGCCGGTGGTACCCGACGTGTAGCAGATGCTCGACGCGGTGTTCTCGTCGAACTCGGGCCAGGCGTAGTCGCCGTTCTCGGCCTCGACCAGCTCCTCGTAGCAGCGCAGGTTCGGGATGCCGGTCTGCGCCGGCATGTGGGCGCGGTCGGTCATCAGCACGAAGTGCTTGACCGTCTTCAGCCCCGGCGCCAGCTTCTCGATCAGCGGCAGGAAGGTCAGGTCGAAGCACAGCACCTTGTCGTCCGCGTCGTTGGCGATCCAGGCGATCTGCTCCGGAAACAGGCGCGGGTTGATGGTGTGGCACACCAGCTGCGAACCCGACGCGCCGTAGTAGATCTCGAGGTGGCGATAGCCGTTCCAGGCGAGCGTGGCGACGCGGTCGCCGGGCCCGCAGCCCAGCCGCGCCAGCGCCTGCGCCAGCTTGCGGGCGCGCAGTTCGGCCGCTTTCCAGTCGGTGCGGTGGATGTCGCCTTCGGCGCGCTTGGAGACGATCTCCGTGTCGCCGAAGTGGCGCGCCGCGTGGACGATCAGCGACGAGATCATCAACGGCATCTGCATCATCTGACCCATCAAGCCGGGCATGAGTGTCTCCGTGAGTTTTTGTTGCGACGAAAAGATGATAGGAAGCCGCGCGCCCCGGTTCCCTGCTGTTTACCCTGCTCCTGAGAGCCAGTGAGGCAGCGCAACGGACGATATCGGCGCGGCGCTGCCGCCGGCATAGGAAACTTCCGGGATCATCATAGGGAAGCCCTGCGGATGCGCTGTCGTGCGCACGACAGTTGGCGCCCCTATCATCGTTCGCACACGATGAGCGCCCTGCCCCCCGCCCCCGACATCCCGTACGCCTTCCTGGTCGACCAGTCGATCGCCGGCATGTACGTGATCCAGGACGAGCGCTTCCAGTACGTCAACGCCACCTGGGCGGCGCTGGTGGGCATCACCCCGGAGCAGATGGTCGGCCGCCACGTGTCCGACTTCGTGCCGCCGGAGTTCCTGGGCGAGGTGCTCGACCGGCTGCGCCGCCGCATCGAAGGCAACCCGCCGACGATGCGCTACATCACCCGGGGCCGCCACCGCGACGGCCACACCGTGCTGATCGAGGTGCACGGCGCGCGGCTGCCGTACCGGGGCCGGCCGGCGGTGGTCGGCGTGGGGATCGACATCACCGAGCGGGTGCGCGGCGAGGAAGCGCTGCGTCGCTCCAACGAGCAGCTGCAGCAGCTCGCCAGCCACACCAGCCGGCTGCTCGAAGACCAGCGGCTCAAGCTCTCGCACGAAGTGCACGACGTGCTGGGCGGCATGCTGACCTCGATGAAGATGGACGTGAACCGCGTGCTGCGCCGCGCCGACACCCCCGAGCTGAAGGAGATCACCGAGGGGCTGCTCGCGCTGACGCAGGAGACGATCGCCGCGGTGCGGCGCATCGCCGAGGAGCTGCGCCCCGGCGTGCTCGACCACCTGGACCTGTCGGTGGCAATCGATCAGGCGCTGCATGCATTCGAGGCCCGCCACGGCGTGGCTTGCACGTTGGAGGCCGCCACGCCCACGCTGCGGCTGTCGCCCAAGGCGGCGACCGCCGTCTACCGCATCGTGCAGGAGGCGCTGACCAACGTCGCCCGGCACGCGCAGGCGAGCCGCGTGGGCGTGCGGTTGTCGGCCGAGGGCGCCGACCGTCTGCGCGTCGACGTGAGCGACGACGGCATCGGCTTCGACGCCTGCAGCGCCAAACCCTGCTCGCTGGGCCTGTTGACGATGACCGAGCGCGCCCGCGAACTGGGCGGCAGCCTGCGCATCGAGTCGCAGCCCGGCGCCGGTACCCGTATCGCCGTGAGCGTGCCGCTGCTATGACGACCGCCATCGACGTGCTGCTGGTCGACGACCACACGATCTTCCGCTCGGGGCTCAAGCGCCTGTTCCTCGACGAACCCGACCTGCGGGTGGCCGACGAGGCGCGCAACGGCATCGAGGCGATGGACAAGGTGCGCAGCCGCCCGTTCCACATCGTCGTGCTCGACATCAACATGGAGGGCCGCAGCGGGCTGGAGGTGCTCGCCTCGATGCGCGCCGAGCTGCCGCGGCTGCCGATCCTCATGCTCTCCATGTACCCCGAGCAGCAGTACGCGCTGGTGGCGATCCAGGCCGGCGCCAACGGCTACATCGCCAAGGACGCCGAGCCGGCCGACTTGCTGGGCGCCATCCGCCGGGTGGCCGCCGGCGGCCAGTACCTGAGCCCGCAGGCGGCGCCGAGCGTGCAGATGCAGCTCGGCGGGCGCGACACGCGCCCCGCGCACCAGCGCCTGACCGTGCGCGAACACCAGATCATGCTGATGATCGTCAAGGGCAAGCCGCTGACCGAGATCGGCGAGGAGATGATGATCAGCGTGAAGACCGTCAGCACCCACCGCACCAACATCCTCGGCAAGCTGGGCCTGGCCAGCAACGCGGAGCTGGTGCTCTACGCGGTGCGGCAGGGCCTGATCCATTAGCGGCCCAGGGCATCCGGGCTGCGTGAAGGGGCACCACCACCCCCCTACACTGCCCCGATGAGTGCCGTCCCGCTGCCGCCCGCCGTCTTGTCCGCTCCGCCGCTGCGCTGGACCAACCGCTTCGCCGCGCTCGGCGGCAGTTTCTACACCGCCCTGCCGGCGCAGGGCGTGCCCGATCCGCACTGGGTCGCCGTGAGCGAGGCCTGCGCGGCCGACCTGGGGCTGCCGCCCGACTGGTGGCAGCGCGAGGAATGGCAGGCGCTGCAGGTCTTCAGCGGCAACGCGCTGTGGCCGGGGATGCAACCCCTCGCGAGCGCGTACAGCGGCCACCAGTTCGGCGTCTGGGCCGGCCAGCTGGGCGACGGCCGCGCGCTGTGGCTGGGCGAGGTCGACGGGCCCAGCGGGCCGCGCGAGCTGCAGCTCAAGGGCAGCGGACTCACGCCCTACTCGCGCATGGGCGATGGCCGCGCGGTGCTGCGCTCGTCGATCCGGGAGTTCCTCTGCTCGGAGGCGATGCACTCGCTCGGTGTGCCGACGACGCGCGCGCTGTGCGTCACGGCCTCGCCGCTGCCGGTGCGCCGCGAAAGCATCGAGGGCGCCGCCGTGTGCACCCGCGTGGCGGAGAGCTTCATCCGCTTCGGCCATTTCGAGCACTTCACTCACACCGCGCAGGACCACGAGGCGCTGCGCCGGCTGGCCGACTTCGTCATCGATGCCTACTACCCCGAATGCCGCGACGCGCCGCTGCCTCACGCGGCCCTGCTCGAGAACGTGGCGCGCCGCACCGCCGAGCTGATGGCGCACTGGCAGGCGATCGGCTTCTGCCACGGCGTGATGAACACCGACAACATGTCCATCCTCGGCCTGACGATCGATTACGGGCCGTTCGGCTTTCTCGACGCCTTCGACCCCGGCCACATCTGCAACCATTCGGACCACCAGGGCCGTTACGCGTTCGCGAGGCAGCCGAGCGTGGCCTTCTGGAACCTGCATGCGCTGGCCCAGGGCCTGCTGCCGCTGTTCGACGACGGCGACCAGGCGCTCGAAGCGCTGGAGCCTTACAAGACAGTGTTCCCGCAGGCGCTGCAATCGCGCATGCGCGCCAAGCTGGGTCTCGCCGTCGAGCGCGACGGCGACACGGCGCTGATCGACGGCCTGCTCAAGCGCCTGGCTGCCGACCGCACCGACTACACGATCGCCTTCCGGCGGCTCGCGCAGTTCAGCAGCGCCGATGGCGCCGGCAACCATGCCGTGCGCGACCTCTTCGTCGACCGCGACGCCTTCGACGCCTGGGCACTGCAGTACCGCGAACGCCTGCGCGCCGAGAACAGCGACGACACCCAGCGCGCGGCAGCCATGAACCGCGTGAACCCGAAGTTCATCCTGCGCAACCACCTGGCGCAGGAAGCGATCCATCGGGCGCAGAGTGGCGACTTCGGCGAAGTGCAGCGGCTGCTGAAAGTTCTGGGCCGGCCGTTCGACGAACAGCCCGAGCACGAGGCGTATGCCGACTTTCCGCCCGACTGGGCGCAACACATCGAGGTGTCTTGTTCATCATGAGTGACTACAAGGTCAAGAAGACCGACGAAGAGTGGCGCGCCCAGCTCGACCCGATGCAGTACGAGGTGGCTCGCCACGCCGCCACCGAGCGCGCGTTCAGCGGACAGTACTGGGACCATTGGGACCAGGGCAGGTACAACTGCGTGGGCTGCGGCACGCCGCTGTTCGAGTCGGGCACCAAGTTCGACGCCGGCTGCGGCTGGCCGAGCTACTTCCAGCCCATCAACTCAGAGGTGGTCGAAAGGGTGGTCGACAAGAGCCACGGCATGGTTCGCGTCGAGGTGCGCTGCAACAACTGCGGCTCGCACCTGGGCCATGTTTTCGAGGACGGACCGGCTCCCACGGGCGAGCGGTTCTGCATCAACTCGGCGGCGATAAACTTCGAGCCCGAGAAGAAGTGATCCGCGCCCGCGCCAGGATCGTCGATTCGATCCCCAGCCGGACCCCTCCATGAAACTGTTCCTCGACTTCCTGCCGCTGATCCTGTTCTTCGGCACCTTCCAGTACGCCGACAAGAACAGGGAATGGGCCGCCGCGGTCGCAACGAGCTATCTCGGCTTCATGGTCTCCGGCGGCGTGGTCGGCCAGGAAGAGGCGCCGATCCTCATCGGCACCGTGGTGATGAGCGTCGTGACGCTGGTGCAGGTGGCGCTGCTCAAGCTGACCGGCCGGCCGGTGCACCTGATGCTGTGGATCACGCTGGCGCTCGTGATCGTGCTTGGCGGCGCGACCGTGTATTTCCACAACCCGGTCATCATCAAGTGGAAGCCGAGCATCGCCTACTGGGCGCTGGGCCTCTCGTTCTGGGCCAGCCGCGTGGTGTTCCGGCGCGACCTGCTGCAGGAGATGCTCGGCGCCGAGATGCAGCTGCCGGCCCATGTGTGGCAGCGCCTGAACTTCGCCTGGATCGCCTTCCTCGGGCTGATGGGCCTGCTCAACCTCTACGTGGCCTACAGCTTCTCGACCTCCACGTGGGCGAGCTTCAAGGTCTTCGGCGCCACCGGGCTCATGATCGCGTTTTCGATCGGGCAGGTGCTTTACCTGAGCCGCTACCTGAAGCCGGAGGGCGAGGAGCCCAAGCCGCCGAAACTGCCATCATGAGTGCATTCCCTAGTGCCGATCAGATCGACGCTGCGCTGCGCAGCGCGCTTTCGCCCGCCGAGCTGGCGGTGCAAGACGACAGCCACCTGCATGCGGGCCATGCGGGCGCCCGCGAAGGGCGGCATTTTTCGGTGCGCATCGTCAGCGAACGCTTCAACGGATTGTCACGTTTGGCCCGTCACCGCCTCGTATATGATTCCCTCGCTCAGCTGATTCCGCGTGGCATCCACGCCCTGGCCATCGAGGCCCGCGCGCCGGGCGAGAACTGAACTTTCCCTCCTCCCTTGCAGTCAACTACCGCCTGAGCGCAGCTGCGCCACCAGGCCCCCACCTCGCACCCGTGTTTTGAAAGGCTCCCGCCCCATGAGTAAGTTTTCCGTTGCCGCAGCATGCGTTTCGTTCGCGCTGCTGGCGCCGCTGGCTGCAAACGCCCAGAACGTGGCCGTGGTCAACGGCAAGCCGGTGCCGAAATCGCGTGTCGACGCATTGATCACGCAGGCGACCAAGCAAGGCCAGCCGAAAACGCCCGAGCTCGAGCAGCAGGCGCGCGACGAGGTGGTGATGCGCGAGATGTTCATGCAGGAGGCCGAGAAGCGCGGCCTCGGCGCCTCGGCCGAGTACAAGCAGCAGATGGAGTTCGCTCGCCAGCAGATCATGATCCGCGAGCTGTTCGACGACTACCGCAAGAAGAACCCCGTCACCGACGCCGAAGTGCAAGCCGAGTACGACAAGTTCAAGGCGCAGTCCAGCGGCACCGAATACCGCGCCCGCCACATCCTGGTCGAGAAGGAAGACGAGGCGAAGGCGCTGGTCAAGCAGATCAACGGCGGCGCCAAGTTCGAAGACGTGGCGAAGAAGAACTCCAAGGACCCCGGCTCGGCCGAGAACGGCGGCGACCTCGACTTCGCCAAGCCCGACTCCTACGTGCCCGAGTTCGGCCAGGCGATGACCAAGCTGAAGAAGGGCGAGATGACGCAGGAGCCGGTGAAGTCGCAGTTCGGCTACCACATCATCAAGCTCGAAGACACCCGCCAAGCGCAGTTCCCGCCGCTGGCCGAGGTGAAGCCGCAGATCGAGCAGCGCCTCACGCAGGCCAAGCTCGCCAAGTTCCGCGACGACATCCGCGCCAAGGCAAAGACAGACTACAAGTTCTCGAATTGAGAGAGCCGTCCCCAGACAAGAAAGGAGCCCCTCGGGGCTCCTTTCTTCGTTCAAGCCCGCGCTACTTCTTGCGCGTCGTCGCCTTCGCCGCCACGCCGCCTTGCTGCAGGGCCTCCGACATGCCGATCAGCACGCCGCTGACGAGCGCCGTGTAGCTCTCCGCCAGGGCCTGCGCCGCCTTCAGTCCGGCAGCGCGGCTGTCGCGCATCGCCGTCTGCATCTGCGCGAACTGCTCGGCGGTGGACGACGCTTGCGCGCCCGACAGCGTGCCGCCGGCCTGCAGCTTTTCCAGCACCGCGCCCCAGGGGCGCCCCATCTGCTCGCTGGCCGCGTCGGCCGCCTTCTGGAGAACGCCGATGAAGGTGTCTTCCATCTTCTCGAGTTCCTGCACCGCTTTCTTCAGCTGCTTCTCCTGAACGCCGACGCCCTGGTCGGCGAACTGCTGCAAGGCCTTGCGGTTGGCCTCGACGGCTTTCAGCAGCGCGTCGTCCATGCCGGACACCGCCTTGTCGAGCAGCTGCTCGACGTCGACGCCCGCGCCCGTGTTCTGCGCCGCACCGGCAGAGGCGGCCTTGGTCATCGTCTTGAGCACGTCGCGGATGTTCTTCAGGCTCAGCTCGCGGCCCTGCAACGCACCGAGCGTCGCCTGGCACACGGCATTGCGCAGCTGCTCGCCCTGCTTGGCGCTGGCGCTGGAAAACATGTCGATCAAGGCATCGGCGTCGATGGCGGCTTTCATCGTGTCTCCTTTGGTGGGGGTGTGCGCGCGCAGTGGACTACGCCATCGCGGCATCGTCGATGTTGACCCGGCCGGCCTCGATGTGCAACTGCCGATCGCAGCGTTCGGCAATCGCGCGGTCGTGCGTCACCAGCACCAGCGTCGTGCCGGCTTCGCGGTTGAGGTCGAACATCAGCTCCATGACCTTGCCGCCGGTGGCGAAGTCGAGGCTGCCGGTGGGCTCGTCGGCCAGCAGCACCGCCGGCCGCACGACGAAGGCGCGCGCCAGTGCCACACGCTGCTGCTCGCCGCCCGAGAGCACCTTGGGGTAGTGGCGCAGCCGCTCGCCGAGCCCCACCCGGCGCAGCATCTCGCCGGCCTGCAGCCGGGCGTCGGTGCGGCCCTGCAGCTCCAGCGGGAGCATCACGTTCTCGAGCGCGGTGAGGTTGCCGAGCAGCTGGAAACTCTGGAACACGAAGCCCAGCTTGGAGGCTCGCACCGCGGCGCGGGCGTCTTCGTCGAGCGAGAACAGGTCGGTGCCGGCCAGCCTGACGCTGCCGGACGTCGGCGTGTCCAGCCCGGCGATGATCGACAGCAGCGTGCTCTTGCCCGAACCCGATGCGCCGACGATGGCGCACGACTGTTTGCGCTGAAGCGTGAAACTGATCTCGTGGAGAATGGTCAAGGTACCGGTGGAGTCCTGCACCTGCTTGGTGACGCGCTCCACGGCAATGATGGGTTCAGACATGGATGTTGTTCGTATGGGGTTCACGCGCCGGCGCTGGCTCACGCACTTTACCGTGCTCGCCGCGGGCGGCTGCGTAACGTTTTTTGCCCGGGCTCAGCCTGACCGCAAGCCGGCGAAGATCCTGGTGGTCGGCGACAGCCTGTCTGCCGAGTACGGCATCGAGCGAGGCAGTGGCTGGGTGGCGCTGCTGGAAAAGCGCCTGACGCAGGACAAGCTGCCCGCCACGGTGATCAACGCAAGCATCAGCGGCGACACCACCTCGGGCGGCCGCTCGCGGCTCGCGGGGCTGCTGAAAGCGCACCAGCCGACCCACGTGATCATCGAGCTGGGGGGCAACGACGCGTTGCGCGGGCTGCCGCTCACAATGACCGAGGCCAACCTGAGCGCGATGGCGCAAGCCGCCAAGGCCGCGGGGGCGCAGGTGCTGATCGTCGGCATGCAGGTGCCGCCGAACTACGGCCGAAAGTACAGCGACGACTTCTTCGCGCTGTTCGCGAGCGTCGCGCGGCGCGAGGGCGCGGCGCTGGTGCCCTTTCTGCTCAAGGGCGTGGCCGATACGCCGCAGGCCGAGGCGATGTTCCAGACCGACCGCATCCATCCGCGGGCCCAGGCCCACCCGACGATGCTGGCCAACGTCTGGCCGGTGCTCAAGCCGCTGCTGCGCTGATCGACTCACGGCAAAGAGGCCGCATCTGCGGCCTCTTGCACATTGCACATGGCGCTCGCGGCGCCTGACTCAGCGCATCTCCGTTCGGCCGGGCCGCTGCCCACCCGCACCGCGCCCGCGCTCCTGCGGGTCTTCGCCGTCTTGCCTGCGCCCGGCCCCGGGTGGCGCCGGCTGAGCCGGTTGCTGTTGCACCTGGGCCTGCGGCGGCTGCGGTGGCATCGACGGCTGGCCTCGTTGCTGCACCTGGGGCTGCGGCTGTGTCTGCTGTACCGGCCGCACCTGCTGCACCGGCGGAGGCGCCTGCTGCACCGATCGCTGGTCCCATTGCGGCCCCCGACCCTGTGCGGGGTGCGCACGCATGCGGCGTTCTTCGGG